>CAZYQV010000311.1:0-4788 GCA_964649775.1 uncultured Rikenellaceae bacterium | reverse complement strand
TGTGATCCAAACCTGCAAAAACTGGCAACAATGCTTGATCATGATTATCCCGCGCCCACCTACATGAACGGGAACGATGCCATCGCCCTGTTGAAGTCGGAAAGCGACACCACCCTGGTCAATGAGAAGCCCATCGACCTCTTCGGTCAGATAGGCCTGGGGAACAAGATCCACGACGAATACGGCTGGTCGAATGTGAAAGACACGCTGGTACCTTACCACTACCGTGTGATCGAAGGCACCGACACCACCTGGGTGGAGACCGCCGGCAGGGTGACCGACTATATTGTCCAGCACACCGACACCGCCGGCACCGCACCCTTCGGGCCTTACTGGATGGCCTGGACGAAGGACCATACCCTCATCAGGAAGCCCTCCGTCTCCAAAGGGGTGACCACCAATCCCGACATGTTCGTCGTCACTACCGAATGGGACACCCTCTCCGGCGGCAAGGATGTGTGGGACAACCTGGGCATGCATACCTGTAACTGCGGCTCTACGGGTGTCCATGAGCCCGAAGGCCTCTCCTCGCGTGTCTTCATCTACCCCAACCCCGTTACTTACAACACATTCGAGATCTTCGCAGAGGTACCCATCCGTCATGCCGAGGTGACCAACCTCGTGGGACAAAAGGTGTTCCTCTCCCAGCCTGCAGACAACCGGAAGATGCGTCTCCGGGTATCCCTGCCGGGCAATACCCCTCCGGGGATCTATCTCGTCAAGGTGGATCTCGGCAGCAACAACTTTATCGTCAAAAAGATCCTGGTAAAATAGCACAGGCATGATGAACGGAAAACCGGTAACCAGGGGGAAAAAAGGGCTGCTTTTTTCCCTCCTGTTTCTCTTTTCTTTTTCACTCCTTGCCCAGACAGGCCGGGTCGAAGGTGTGGTCACCGACCGCACCACCGGAGAGACCCTCATCGGTGCCAATATCCTCACGGGCGACAACACCGGCACGGTGACCGACGTGAACGGTCATTTCTCCATCACACTGCCGTACGGCGAACACCTGCTGCGCATCTCTTACGTAGGCTACAAGCCGCAGGAGGTGACCGTGACCGTGGGCAGCAAGCCGGTCACGGTGACCGTAGCCCTCTCGACGGTCACCATCAGTGAGGTACAGGTGGTGGCCGATGTGGCGCGGGCACGCGAGACCCCCGTGGCTTTCTCCAACGTGCAGCCGGCACAGATCAAGGAGGAGCTCGCCGGCCAGGACATCCCCATGATCCTCAACACCACCCCCGGCGTCTATGCCACCCAGCAGGGCGGCGGCGACGGCGACGCCCGCATCACCATACGGGGCTTCAACCAGCGCAACATCGCCGTCATGATCGACGGCATCCCCGTCAACGACATGGAGAACGGCTGGGTGTACTGGTCCAACTGGTTCGGCCTCGACCAGGTGACCCGCACCATACAGGTGCAGCGCGGCCTGGGCGCCTCCAAGCTGGCCCTCCCCTCCGTGGGAGGTACCCTTAACATCCTCACCATGGGGCTGCAGAGCAAACGCTCCTGGCGCCTCAAACAGGAGGTCACCAGCCAGGGCAGGATACGCTCCTCTCTCGGCCTCACCAGCGGCCGTCTCAACCACGGCTGGTCCTTCTCGCTGGCCGCCTCCTACAAACGGGGCAACGGATGGGTCGACCATACCTTCTCCGAAGGATGGTTCTACTATGCCCGCATTGACAAGCAGCTGGGCCATCACACCCTCACCCTCTCCGGCATGGGCGCCCCCCAGAAACACGGACAACGCTCCTACAAACGCCCCATCGCCACGTATGACCTCGGCTATGCCCGCGACCACGGCGTGCCCGTGGATGAGACCGACAACAACGGCAACTACCTCTACCGCCCGCCCATCAACGACCGGGGACGGGGATACAACCAGCACTGGGGCGTGGTGCGTCGCGACCGCTACAACCCCGACGCCCCGGAAGAGGGCCTGCAGGAGAGATACAACCAGTACCACAAACCCCAGTTCAGCCTGCGCGACCTGTGGCAGATAAACGAAAAGACCACCCTCTCCAACATCTTCTACGTCTCCCTCGGCACCGGCGGAGGAGACCGTCCCCGCCACAGCATCAAAGAACCCCAGATGATCAGCGACCCCGCCGCCCCCCACTACGGTGAGATCAACTGGCAGGAGATATACAACGGCAATGCCCACTGCACACAGACCCCTTTCGGCTCCGTATGCCCCGTCGACGACCGTTTCAGCGACTCGCTCTTTTATTCCTATAACTACATGAGCCGCGCACACAACGACCATCACTGGTTTGGCCTCCTCTCCACCTTCAACCACCAGTACTCCGACAAATGGACGTTCAGCGGCGGGATCGACCTGCGCAACTATACCGGCATCCACTACACCACCGTCACCGACCTGCTGGGCGGCGACTATGCCATCGACATGGACGACCTGCGCAACGACTATGATGCCGACCCCTCCCTCGCCATGAAATATCCCGGCGACAAGATCTTTTACTATTATAAAGGAAAGGTCAACTGGGGAGGCATCTTCCTGCAGAGCGAATACAAGACCGCCCTTTTTTCGTGGTTCCTCAACGTGACCACTGCCGTCAACGGATACAAAAAGATCGACATCTTTAAAATGTCCGAATCCGCCTGGTACTGGAAACAGGGTTTCACCTTCAAGACCGGCGGCAACTACAACCTCAGCCCCCGCTCCAACCTCTTCCTGAACGTGGGTTATCTCAATAAGGTGCGGCCCTTCAAATATTTCTATAAAGGATATACTACCGAGTTTGCGGATGAGACGGGTAACGAAAAGGTCAAAGCCATCGAAGGAGGATACCATTACGGCTCCCCCACCTTCTCCCTCAATGTCAACGGCTATCTCACCTGGTGGCAGAACAAACCTACCAACCGCGTCTATTCGACCTATGTGCTGCAACCGGAAGACCCCGGCTACGACCCCGACGACCCAGAGAAAAACAACATCAGGGTCTATGCCGATATACCGGGGATGAACGCTTTCCACAAAGGGCTCGAAGTCGATTTCGCCTGGAAACTCCTGCGCAACCTCAACCTGCAGGGACTGGTATCCCTGGGCGACTGGGTGTGGGACAAAGAGGTCAAAGGACTGCAGTTCTATAACTACGACACCAATGAACCTGTCAACAAGGTGATCGACTTCAACGCCAAAGGGATCCATGTGGGCGACGCCGCCCAGACACAGATGGGCGGCAGCCTGCGCTACGAACCTTTCAAAGGGTTCTATGTCAACGGCCGTTTCACCTGGTTCGCCAAATACTATTCCGACTTCACCCCCGAGAAAACCACCGACGACGAGGGCAACCCTGTCGACTCGTGGAAGATCCCCAACTACTCCCTTTTCGACCTGCACCTGGGGTATACCTTCCGCATCGCAAAAAAGGTACGGACCACCCTGCGTTTCAGCATGCTCAATCTCTTTGACACCTATTACATCTCGGATGCCGTGAACAACGACCCATACAATCCGCTTCCCTTCCAGGATTTCGATGCCAAATCGGCCACGGTATTCTTCGGCATGGGGCGCCGTTTCAATGCATCCGTTGCTTTTACTTTTTAAATTCTTTTAAATTAAATGCTATGACCAAAAAATCTTTTTTCACCCTGACACTTCTTTTTTCCCTTTTCTCTTTCTCTTATGCCCAAACGGTAATCACCATTGCCGAAGCACGAAACAAAGATCTCGGAACCACCGTCACGGTCACCGGTGTCGTCACCAACGGCGATGAGCTGGGTGGGGTTCGTTATTTTCAGGACGGAACAGCAGGTCTTGTTGCCTACGGCTGGTCGGATCTGTCCGGTGTAAAAAGAGGGGACAGCATAGTGATCTCCGGTGTGCTGAAGGACTATAAAAACTTGCTGGAACTCGATCCGATCAACTCGGTGACCGTTGTCTCCGGCGGACATCCCCTCCCCGAACCGGTTATCCTCACCCCTGCCGAACTGAGCGACAAATACGAAGCTCAGCTGGTAAGGATCGAGAATGGGGTCTTTGCCGATGCCGGACAGACTTTCGCGGCAAAAAACAATTATGTCTTCACCGCCTCCGGCGAAGAAGGACAGATACGGATCAATGATTCCAACTCACCCCTGGCAGGGAAAGTGATCCCCTCAGGCAATGTGATCATCACCGGTCCGCTGGCACAATACAATGAGATCTATCAGATCCTTCCGCGTGACGGCGACGACCTCATCCCCGGCAGTTCGATCAACATCGTCACCCCCGTCGAGATCCAGAATATCTTAACGAACAAGATCTATCTCCGCTGGACGACCGACACCAAAGGCTCTTCGCAGGCCCGTTACGGCTACACTCCTGCCCTGGAGCTGGGCACCGTCACCTACGGCGGACCGGACAGCACGCTGCATTATGCGGGACCTTTCGGCTTTGACCCGGCCACCCTCGTGTATGTCCAGGCCTTTTCCGTGTCCTCCACCAACCCCGACGACACGGCCAAGTCCCGCATCATACCGGTCATCACACGCTCGGAATCGACAGGCGACATCAAGGTCTATTTCGACCGCCCCGTGGACACCACAGTATCTTCCGGCACCAATGCCGTCTGGCTTAACAAGACCCTCGACGATACCCTCATCGCTTATATCGACCGGGCCAAACAGAGCATCGACGTGGCCATCTACAACTTCAACAACACCGGCATCTCCAACATCTCCACCGCCCTCAACAACGCTTACAGCCGCGGTGTGCAGGTACGGGTGGTCTATGACAGCAACACCGACAACTCCGGCATCAGTGAGCTGGTCTCCGGCATC
>CAZYQV010000310.1:0-5315 GCA_964649775.1 uncultured Rikenellaceae bacterium | reverse complement strand
GTGGGGCGGGATGTTGGTGGCCATCCCCACGGCGATGCCGGCGGCGCCGTTGACCATCAGCAGCGGTATGCGTGTGGGCAGCACGGTGGGCTCCTGCAGGGTATCGTCGAAGTTCAGCTGGAAATCCACCGTATCCTTGTCGATGTCTGCGAGGGTCTCCTCGGCGATCTTCCGCAGCCTCACCTCGGTATAACGCATGGCGGCAGGGCTGTCACCGTCGATAGATCCGAAGTTACCCTGCCCGTCGATGAGCGGATAGCGCAACGACCACTCCTGGGCCATACGCACCAGAGCGTCGTAGACAGAGCTGTCGCCATGAGGATGGAACTTACCCAGCACATCCCCCACGATCCTGGCCGATTTCTTGTAGGGCCTGTTCGAGAGCACGCCCATATCGTACATCCCGTACAACACACGACGGTGGACAGGCTTCAGGCCGTCACGCACATCCGGCAGGGCTCTCGACACGATCACCGACATGGAATAGTCGATGTAGGCCGACTTCATCTCCTCTTCAATATTGATCCTGATAATGTTCTCCTCTGGCATACTTATTGTAAAGATTTTCCGGTTTGAAAAAAACAGTTTTTAAAACGCACGAAAATAGTCAATTATTCTGTATTTGCAGGTTATTTGGGGAGTGAATTATCAACAATGGGGTGTTTATAATAAGTAGTTATTTTTCTTCGGATATCAACCCTGTCGGGTAAATATTTACTATCTTTGATATCCGGAGATATTCCATACCGGCCCTGTGCCGGAAGGGATCACAGAGGAATCAGGAGGAAACAGTTATGGATGGAAAATTTTCACAAAGAATAAAGGATGTGCTTACCTACAGCCGTGAGGAGGCCATCCGTCTCGGCACGCCTTACATAGGTACCGAACATTTGTTCCTGGGCATACTGCGGGAGGGCGAGGGTCCTGCTGTGGAGACCCTGTTGTCGCTGGGTGTGGATCTGGCTGAGATGAAGAAGGTCATCGAGGGGAGCATACGCAGTGACAAGCCGCTCGATCTGAAGACCACCGACAACATTCCTTTTCTGCAGGCTTCGGAACGTGTGCTCAAGCTGGTCTACCTGGAGGCGATGGCGATGAAGAACGATACGATCGATACGGGACATCTTCTTCTGGCCATCCTGAAGGATGAGACTTCGCTGGTGACGGTGAAGCTGCGGGACATGGACATCGACTATGAGGTGGTGAAGGATGAGATCATGGACATGGAGGCGGAAGCTTCGGCCGATTTCCCCGGCGAAGAGGAGGAAGAAGAGGAGTCGCGCGGCTACCGCGGCGGCAAGGGGGGACAGTCGCACAGTTCGGCCAAGAGCACCTCGGAGACACCTGTCCTTGACAATTTCGGCATCGACCTGACCAGGGCCGCCGAGGAGGGCAGCCTCGACCCCATCGTGGGGCGTGACAAAGAGATAGAAAGGCTCGCACAGATCCTGAGCCGCCGGAAGAAGAACAACCCCATCCTCATCGGTGAGCCCGGCGTGGGCAAGTCGGCCATCGTCGAAGGACTGGCCCTGCGCATCGTGCAGCGCAAGGTGTCGCGTGTGCTTTTCGACAAGCGGGTGGTGACGCTCGACCTGGCCTCCATTGTGGCCGGCACCAAGTACCGCGGTCAGTTTGAGGAGCGCATGAAGGCCATCCTCAACGAGCTGTCGAAGAACCCCGACATCATCCTCTTCATCGATGAGATACACACCATCGTAGGTGCCGGCGGCGCCACAGGCTCGCTGGATGCGGCCAACATGCTCAAGCCGGCGCTGGCGCGGGGTGAGATACAATGTATCGGCGCCACCACGCTCGACGAGTATCGCCAGCACATCGAGAAAGACGGTGCGCTGGAGCGCAGGTTCCAGAAGGTGATGGTCGAGCCCACCACCATCGAGGAGACGATGCACATCCTGCGCAATATCAAGGAGCGTTATGAAGATCATCACAATGTGATCTATACCGACGGGGCGCTGGAGGCGTGTGTCAAGCTGACCAACCGTTACATCAGCGACCGCCATCTGCCGGACAAGGCCATCGACGCCCTCGACGAGGCGGGCTCGCGGGTGCACATCACCAATATCGTCGTTCCCGACCGCATCGTGGAGATAGAGAAGCAGCTGGAAGAGACCAAGAAAGAGAAGGTAGAGGCGGTCAAGAACCAGAACTTCGAGCGGGCGGCCAACTTCCGCGACCGGGAGAAGATGCTGCTCGACCTGCTGGAGCTGGAGAAGGACAAGTGGGAGAAAGAGCTCTCGAAGAACCGCGAGGTCGTCGACGAGGAGAAGGTGGCCGAGGTGGTGGCCATGATGACCGGCGTGCCTGTGCAGCGTATCGCCCAGGCCGAGGGGATGCGTCTGCTGAAGATGAAGGATGAGCTGAAGGAGAGCATCATCGGCCAGGACGAGGCGGTGCAGAAGGTGGTGAAGGCCATCCAGCGCAACCGCGCCGGCCTGAAAGACCCCAACAAGCCCATCGGCTCGTTCATCTTCCTGGGTCCCACGGGTGTGGGTAAGACACAGCTGGCCAAGGTGCTGGCCAGGTACCTGTTTGACAGTGTAGACAACCTGATACGCATCGACATGAGCGAGTATATGGAGAAATTCTCCGTCTCGCGCCTGGTGGGGGCACCTCCCGGATATGTGGGATACGAAGAGGGTGGCCAGCTGACAGAGAAGGTCAGGAGAAAGCCTTACTCGGTGGTGCTGCTCGACGAGATCGAGAAAGCCCATCCGGATGTGTATCACATCCTGCTGCAGGTGCTCGACGAAGGGCAGCTGACCGACAGCCTGGGCCGCCGTGTCGATTTCCGCAATACGATCGTCATCATGACCTCCAACATAGGCACGCGGCAGCTGAAGGAGTTCGGCCAGGGCGTCGGCTTCAGCACCAAGGCCAAAGAGGAGAGCCGTGATGATCATTTCAAGAGCATCATCCAGAAAGCGCTGAAGAAGACCTTTGCCCCCGAGTTCCTGAACCGTGTCGACGATGTGGTGATGTTCAACTCGCTCTCGCGCGACGACATCCTGAAGATCATCGACATCGAGCTGGAGGGACTGCGTCAGCGCATCACCAACCTGGGCTATGAGTTCAGGATCTCCACGGCGGCCAAGAACTTCCTGGCCGAGAAAGGATACGATATCCAGTACGGTGCCCGTCCCCTGAAAAGGGCCATCCAGAAGTACCTGGAAGACCCGATGGCCGAGGCGATCATCAAGGCCAACATCAAGGAGGGCGACGCCATCGTGGTGGGATACGACAAGAAAAAGGACGGCATCACCATCAAGACGGAGAAGGCCAGGGAGCCTGCCAAGAAGGAGAAAAAAGAGTCTCCTCCTGAAGAGAGTGCAAAGGGGGATGTGGATGCCTCCAGGAACTGATCCTGTCAGGCCCAGCGACCGAACAGGTCGAAACCTTCCGCCCGGGTGATCTTCACTTTATGAAAGTCCCCGGGCTTTCTTTTTGTATCGTTCTCTGCCTTCACCAGCACCTCCTGGTCGACGCCGGGAGAGTCGTATTGTGTGCGTCCCACCCAGTAGGGCCCTTCACGGCGGTCGATCACCATGAGGAAGGTCTCCCCCACCCTGGCGCTGTTCATCTCTGCTGCGATCTCCTCCTGCAGCGTCATCACCTCTTCCACACGCTGCCGCTTCACCTTCTCCGGCACGCTGTTGCGGTAGTGACGGTGGGCGTAGGTGCCCTCCTCGTGGGAGTAGGCGAAGACACCCAGTCGCTCAAAGCGGGTCTCACGGATGAAAGCGAGCAGACTCTCAAAGTCTCTCTTTGTCTCGCCGGGGTGTCCCACCAGAAAGGTGGTGCGCAGGGTGATGCCGGGTATCTCGCGGCGCAGGCGCTGTGTCAGGCGGCGGATGGTCTTTTCCGACGAGCCGCGCCGCATCCTGCGCAGCACATGGTCGGAGATATGCTGGAAAGGGATGTCCAGGTAGTGGCAGATATTCTCATGCTCTTTCATCAGGTCGATGATCTTCCACGGGAAAGCGGAGGGATAAGCATAGTGAAGCCGTATCCACCGGAAAGGAAGGGCTGCCAGCTCTTTGAGCAGCTCCGGCAGCATCTGCCGCCCGTAACGGTCGCGGCCGTACCAGGTGAGGTCCTGGGCGATGAGGATGATTTCGCGCACGCCTCTCTCCGCCAGCCAGGAGGCCTCGGTCAGTATCTCCTCCATGGGGCGTGAGAGATGCCTGCCGCGGATGGCGGGGATGCTGCAGAAAGCACAGTGGCGGCTGCATCCCTCCGAGATCTTCAGATAGGCATAGTGGAACGGGGTGGTCAGGGTGCGTTGTGTGAGCAGGTCGTAGTGGTAGTTGGCACCGCTCTCCTGTACGATGCTGGGCAGGTCGTTGACACCATAGAAGCTGTCTACGCCGTCGATCTCCTTCCTCAGCTCGTCGCCGAAGCGCTGTGAGAGACAACCCATGACGATCAGGCGGTCGATGTCGCCCCTCTTGCGGGCCTCGGCAAAGCGCAGGATCATCTCCACCGACTCCTCCTGGGCGTCGCGGATGAAGCCGCAGGTGTTGATGATCACGGTGCCGCCCTCTACCTGCGGAGGGTCGTGCTGTGTCTCGAGGCCGCCAGCCTCGAGCTGGCGCAGCAGCACCTCGGAGTCGACCGTGTTCTTGGAACAGCCGAGGGTGATGACCGAGATCTTATTTTTTCGTGATGTCATCCGGCGGAGGGATCAGGGGGAAAGATGGAATAATGGGTTTTTTTATCGTTTTCCGGGAAGAGTGATGTTAATTATCGGACGGGAAGAGGGAGTTGACAAACTCTTCCCTGTCGAAGGGGCGCAGGTCCTCCATCCCTTCGCCGATGCCGATATATTTGACCGGTATGCCGAACTTGTCGGAGACGCCGATCACCACCCCTCCTTTGGCTGTGCCGTCGAGCTTGGTGACGGCGATGGCATTCACCTGTGTCACCTCCGTGAACTGGCGTGCCTGTTCAAAGGCGTTCTGCCCTGTGGAGCCGTCGAGCACCAGCAATATCTCGTGGGGGGCGTCGGTGATGACCTTTTGCATCACCCTCTTGATCTTGCCCAGTTCGTTCATCAGGTTGACCTTGTTGTGTAGTCGGCCGGCAGTGTCGATGATGACCACATCAGTCTCGTGGGCCTGTGCCGAGCGGAGGGTGTCGAACACCACCGAGGCGGGGTCGGAGCCCATCTGTTGTTTAACCAGAGGCACCCCTACCCTGTCGGCCCACACCTGCAGCTGGTCGATGGCTGCCGCACGGAACGTGTCGGCGGCGCCCAGCACCACACTGTAGCCGTGTTGTTTGTACTGGTGGGCCAG
>CAZYQV010000309.1:0-5520 GCA_964649775.1 uncultured Rikenellaceae bacterium | reverse complement strand
ATTCAAGATTATCCGTGTATATCTTTGTGATGGATTTCCCGGTTAATGATTGAATATGATCCATGAAACGCAGGGGTGATTTTCTGGTGATAGGTTCGGGACTGGCAGGCATGATGTTCGCACTCAAAGCTGCCGGAAAGGGGAAGGTATTGCTGGTAACGAAAGCAGGGCTGGAGGATTCGAACACCCGTTATGCCCAGGGAGGCATTGCGGCAGTGTTGTCGGAGAAGGATTCTTTTGAGAAACATATCGAGGACACGCTTATCAGCGGAGACGGCCTATGCAACAGGGAAGTGGTGGAGATGGTGGTGCGGGAGGCGCCGGAAAAGATCCGGGAGTTGATGGCGTTGGGTGTTGAGTTTGACCGGAATGCCAGGGGAGAGCCGGATCTTTCCAGGGAGGGGGGCCATTCGGAATCGCGTATTCTGCATTTCAGGGATGTGACGGGCCGGAATATCGTAGAGACCCTGGTACGCCGGGTCAGGGAGGAGGAGAATATTGAGGTGTGGGAAAATGCTTTTGCGATCGACCTGCTGACACAGCATCATCTGGGACGGCTGGTGAAGCGCTGGCACAGCGATATTGCCTGTTACGGGGCTTATGTGCTGGATCTGAAGAGCCGGGATGTGGTGACGGTATTGGCACGAATGACGGTAGTAGCCACCGGAGGTGTGGGTAATTTGTACCAGACGACCACCAATCCGCCGGTAGCGACGGGAGATGGTGTGGCCATGGTATACCGGGCCAAGGGGATCATCGAGAATATGGAATTTGTGCAGTTTCATCCCACCTCCCTGTATCATCCCGGCGAGCGGCCCTCCTTCCTGATCACTGAGGCCTTGCGGGGCTTCGGGGCTGTCCTGCGGACGATCGACGGGAAGAAGTTCATGCACAAATATGATGAACGGGGTTGCCTGGCCCCCCGTGATATTGTGGCCCGTGCCATCGATACGGAGATGAAAGTCAGGGGGGATGATTTTGTTTATCTCGACTGTACCCACCTTGACGGGGAAGAGCTGGTCAGCCGTTTTCCCAACATCCATAAGAAATGTCTTTCGATAGGGATCGATATGCGGAAAGAGATGATCCCGGTGGTTCCGGCGGCCCACTATCTTTGCGGAGGGGTACGGGTGGATAAGATGGCCCGTACCAGTATTTCCCGACTGTATGCCGTCGGCGAGGTGGCCTCCACAGGCATGCACGGAGCTAACCGCCTTGCATCCAACTCACTGCTGGAGGCGGTCGTCTTTGCTGATCATGCTGCCGAAGATGCGGTCAGACATGTGGATGACCATACCTGGGAAGAAAAGATCCCGGAATGGGATTATGAAGGAACCTCTCATCCCGAAGAGATGATCCTTGTTACCCAGGACTATAAGGAAATGCAGATGGTCATGTCCCATTATGTCGGGATCGTGCGCTCCAACCTCCGTCTGCAAAGGGCACTGACACGACTGGAGATCATCTACAATGAGACCGAAGAGCTGTATGAGAAGTCGGTCCTTTCGCGTAAGTTGTGTGAATTGCGTAACCTTATCAACGTGGGATATCTGGTCATAAAAATGGCCCAGGCCCGTCATGAAAGCCGGGGACTGCATTACAATATTGATTATCCGGAGAAAAATGCCCAGCCCTGAAAATAGGTATTTAAATATCTATTTAAATACCTATTAAAATGCCTATTTAAATAGGTGTATTTTGGCGGGCGTGAATGTACTGAAATATTGTGATACAATATGTTGACACATTGCTTTATTTTCGGGACATGAGGAGGGAGGGGAGTCCTTCTTTATGCCGGAGGCAGCGCAGGTTATAGTCCGGAGTATCTTGTTTCTATCTCATCCAGAATACTGTTGATCTCTTCCGGTTCCAGTGTCGTCAGGAGCCGGATCCGGAGCGGTTTGAAATCGGGCAGGTTTTTAAAGTAGTGGACAAAGTGTCTGCGCATCTCATATATGCCGCGCGGGATGCCTTTGAATTCGAGCGATTTTTCGAGATGGAGACGTGCCAGTCCGACTTTCTCTTTTAAGGTCGGTTCCGGGAGAAGTTCCCCTGTGCGCAGGTAATGTTTTACCTGCTGGAAGATCCACGGGCGTCCGATGGCAGCCCTGCCGATCATCAGTCCGTCGACACCATACTTGTCGAGCATCTCCCGGGCTTTTTCAGGAGAATCGATATCCCCGTTCCCGATGATGGGGATGGTGATGGCAGGGTCATTTTTCACCTCTCCGATCAGGGACCAGTCGGCCCGGCCTTTGTACAATTGTGTCCCGGTACGTCCGTGGATGGTCAGGGCCTGTATCCCTGCATCCTGTAGTTGCCGGGCCAGGGAGACGATGACCTTGTTCTGTTCGTCCCAGCCCAGACGGGTCTTGACCGTGACGGGAAGGCTGACAGTCTCTACCACCGTTCGGGTGATCTCCAGCAGCAGGGGGATATCCCTGAGCATCCCTGCGCCGGCTCCGCGGCGGGCGATCTTTTTCACGGGACAACCGAAATTAAGATCGATGAGATCGGGGCGGGCACTTTCTGCCATGACGGCCGCTTCTTTCATGGCGCCGGGAATATGGCCATAGATCTGGATGCCTACGGGGCGCTCGTAGTCAAAAATATCAAGCTTTTTTACACTTTTGGCACCGTTGCGGATAAGGCCGTCGGAAGAGATGAACTCGGTATAGACCATGTCCGCTCCGAACTGTTTGCACAGAAAACGAAAGGAAGGGTCGGTGATATCCTCCATGGGAGCGAGCATTACCGGTACCTCTTCAAACTCTATGTTGCCTATTTTTACCAAAACTGAAAGGATCGTTTCCGGCAAAATTAGGAAACGTTGGGGAATAAATCCGTGAGAGGGGATAAAATCGGGAAAAAATACTTTTCCGGTTCTTTATCCGCGGGGAATAAATTATTTTTAGAACTTTAAAAACCGATTCTATGAAAGAGTCTTTCCTGAAAGGGGCACATCCGTTCATCAAACTGGTCTTTTTGGTTTTTTTGATGTTGTCCTCTTTTTTTATTTTCTCGTTCCTCGGGGTTCTCCTGGCCATTCCGTTGTTTCATACCAGTGTGACGGAGATCATGACGCTGGCTTCCAACGTGCGGGATGCGCGGAGTGTAGATCTTCTGAAATACCTGCAGTTGGTACAGACCTTTTCCCTGTTCATTATTCCTCCGTTTGTTTTTGTCTTTCTGGAAAAGGAGAGGATCTCCCGTTATTTTGGTTTTGATCAGCCGGCCGGGAAGATCTCTTATCTTGTTGTCTTTGTCATGGTGGTCGCCCTGATGCCGGTCAATAATTTTTTATCGCACTGGAATCAGAACATTGTTTTCCCGGAGGCCCTGAAAGGTCTGGAGCAGATGCTCCGGGCGATGGAAAAAAGTGCGGAGGAGCTGACGAGGGCTTTCATGGAGATGCGGTCGTGGGGAGGATATTTATTTAATATATTCCTCATTGCCCTGCTGCCGGCCGTGGGGGAAGAGCTGACCTTCAGAGGGGTCATCCAGCCGTTGTTCATCCGGTGGACACGCAGTGCACATGCCGGGATCATTATCACGGGAGCGATCTTCAGTTTTTTCCATTTTCAGTTTTTCGGGTTTGTTCCCCGCTGGCTGCTGGGCATAGTTTTCGGTTATCTGTTCTATTGGAGCAGGACCCTCTGGGTCCCCATGACCGCGCATTTTTTCAACAATGCCCTGGCAGTGACTGCCTACTGGCTTGCCGGGAGTGAGCAGGTGGAGCAGGAGTATGACAGCATCGGCGTGAAAGACATATATCTTCTGGCAGGGATGATCATCCTCGCTCTTTCTCTTTGGTGGTTTTACCGGAACAGAAAAGAACCGCTTCCTGACAGTGGGATCACAGGATCCGGTACGTGATCAGGGGGATCTTTTTAATCGGGGAATGATTCCAGGTGCCGCAGTTCATTCTTCCGGTATACGTAGATAACACCGTACCCGGCAGCTTTTTCGCGTTTCATGTTGTCCGGAAGATCTTCAAAAAAATCTTCTATATGATCCCACAGTCCTGCGATCAGTCGGTCGGCCTCTTTCCGTAAGCTAAGAACTTTCTCCTGGGCCAGAGTCTTGGTTTTTTTATGGACCTCGTATGAATGAAAAGATTCAAGGAATACCTCATATCTCACTTTTACCACTGCTGCTGTCGGATTGGATATGGGTCTTTTCCCTTGTTGAATACGCTCTTTTTCTCCTTCAAGGATCTTTTTGCCACAGGTTACCAGTTCCTCAAAACTCTGCAACGAAGGCATTGTCCTGGAAGAGTCCAGGCCGAAATATTCCAGGGTATTCTCCGGAAGTTCCCCGCGTTGGATGGCGAAGAAGCTTACCTGTATGAAATGGGTGAGAAAAAGGCGCGCTTTGCGGAAAAGTTCATGAGTCTGTTTGGATTGCCTGACCAGATTGTCCTTTTTCTGGGCATAATCCTGGAGTGCAGCTTCAAAAGAAGGGATGAACGACCGGATATTGTAATAATGTTTTTGAGGATAAGCCAGGTCGACAGGTGAGAGTTCTTCCCCTTTTTGCAAAGCCGTGTGCAAGGCTTTCAAACGGGCTGCGTCAGTGTTGGGCAATCTCCGGTAAGGCATGTTGAAATGCAGTTAACAGGTTGTTGATAAAAGGGCGGTCGAAGGGCGAATATAGGAAAATATTTTCAAAAATTATGCTATTCGTAAAGAATAAATCTTTTTCTTAATGGATTTTAAGGTGTAAATTGCAGCACTTAACCAAAAAAGGAAATGATGTTTGACAGGGAAATTTACATGAAGCGCCGCCAGGGCCTTCACAAGCAACTTGACAAGGGTTTGGTCGTGCTTCCCGGCAACGGAGAGAGTGCCATGAACTATAAGGACAATCCGTATCGTTTCAGGCAGGACAGCAACTTCCTGTATTTTTTCGGCATTGACCATGCCGGTTTTGTGGGGATAATGGATCTGGACAGCGGGACGGATCACATCTTTGGCGACGACATCGATGTGGATGACATTATCTGGATGGGTGAGCAGCCCACGGTAAAGGATCATGCCGAAGAGGTGGGCGTGGGCAACACCGGGTCCCTGGAACAGCTGGGGAAGTTTCTGCGGGAAGCACTGAAGAAAGGCCGGCAGTTGCATTTTCTTCCTTTTTACCGTGGTGATACGGTCCTGTTCATGTCGGAGGTAACGGGTCTGACCCCCGGAGAGCTGGGGGGGCTGGTATCCGAGCCGCTGATACGGGCAGTGGTAAATCTGCGTTCTTACAAGGGTGAGGAGGAGATCCGGGAGATAGAGTTTGCCATGGACATTGCCTGGGAGATGCATACCACAGTGATGAAGATGGCCCGTCCCGGCATCCTTGAGCGCGAGGTTGCCGGAACCATCGAAGGGATTGCTGCCGCCCGCGGCAACGGCATCGCTTTCCCCATTATCCTGACCATCAACGGGCAGACGCTCCATAATCATTATCACGGCAATGAGCTGAAAGAAGGAAGACTGGTCGTTACGGATGCCGGTGCGGAATCGTTGCTGC
>CAZYQV010000308.1:0-3976 GCA_964649775.1 uncultured Rikenellaceae bacterium | reverse complement strand
CATAAATCAATATTCATATCTCCCTTTCCACCATTTTCTTAATCTCTCTGCGATCTCTTTCTCCCGCGGGTTGTTGCCGGGGTCGTAGAGGCGGAGGCCTTTGATCTTCTCCGGCAGGAACTCCTCCTCGACGAAGTTGCCTTCATAGCTGTGGGCATACTTGTAGTCTTTGCCGTAGCCCAGCTCTTTCATCAGCTTTGTCGGGGCATTGCGTATGTTGAGCGGCACGGGCAGGTCACCCTCTTTCCGGACGGTCTCCTGGGCTTTGTTGACGGCCATGTATGCCGAGTTGCTTTTGGGTGAGGTGGCCAGGTAGATGGTGATCTCGGAGAGGATGATGCGTGACTCGGGCCATCCCACCTGGTGCACGGCGTCGAAGGCGCTCTGTGCCAGCAGCAGGGCGTTGGGGTTGGCCAGGCCTATGTCCTCGGCGGCGAGGATGACCAGACGGCGGGCGATGAACTCGGGTTTTTCGCCCCCCTCTACCATGCGGGCCAGCCAGTAGACGGCGCCGTTGGGGTCGCCGCCGCGCACCGACTTGATGAAGGCCGAGATGATGTCGTAGTGCATCTCGCCCTGCTTGTCGTAGGTGGCCAGGTTGTCCTGCAGGTGACGGGTCACCTTCTCGTTGGTGATAATGATCTTCTTCCCCTCGCCGAGGATGCTGCGCTCGGCATCGACCACCAGCTCGAGGGCGTTGTACAGCTTGCGGGCATCGCCGCCGGAGAACCGGAACAGCGCCTCCTTTTCCCGTATCTCGATGTCCATCTCTTTCAGATAGGTGTCCTGCACAAGAGCTCTTTCGAGAAGGGTCTCCAGGTGGTGTTTCTCCAGCGGTTTCAGGATGTACACCTGGCAGCGGGAGAGGAGGGGGGAGATCACCTCGAAGGAGGGGTTTTCGGTGGTGGCGCCGATAAGGGTGAGGACGCCCTCCTCGACGGCTCCCAGCA
Source organism: uncultured Rikenellaceae bacterium (assembly GCA_964649775.1). Lineage (GTDB taxonomy): Bacteria > Bacteroidota > Bacteroidia > Bacteroidales > VadinHA17 > DRPN01. The sequence continues at coordinate 3,026 of CAZYQV010000308.1, read as the reverse complement.
GGGAGTCCTGCTGCGACTTGCTGAAACGGTGTATCTCGTCGATGAAAAGGATGGGGTTGGGCTGGTCGAAGAAACGGCTCTTGCGGGCTTTCTCGATCATCTCCCGCACCTCTTTCACGCCCGAGTGTACGGCGCTGAGACTGTAGAAAGGTCTCTCCAGCATGTTGGAGATGATGCGTGCCAGCGTCGTCTTGCCCACCCCCGGCGGTCCCCACAGGATCATCGAGGGAAGGGTGCCCCCCTCGAGGAGCCTGCGCAGGATGGCCTCTTTGCCCACGAGCTGCTCCTGTCCCGTGTACTCGTCGAGGGTGCGGGGCCGCATGCGTTCTGCCAGTGGTATGTTGGGTGCCATGAGGTGCGACTTTTGATACAAAGATAGCCTTATTTCGGCTTGGATAGACCGGCGGGAACGGTTCTTTCTGCCGGGTGATCCGGAAAATGAGAAATATGTCGTATATTTAGGCTTGATTTTCCGGCATCAGGAACGAGAAACTGCGGCCCTATGCAAAAGAGATTCTTTTTCTTTCTTGTCTTTGTGTTGTCTTTGCTGCCCTGGCGGCAGGCATCTGCTCAGTTCGACACCCTGGATATTTTCCATGGCGGCATCCATGACGGTCAGCTGCTCCTCAACAAGTATATACGTCCATGGCTGGATGCTTTCGGTGACGATATGAATGCCGGCTGGTACAATACGGCGGTCACGCACGAGATGGGAGGGGTGGACGTGAACGTGTCGGCCAATATGACGATTATCCCGGGCAGTGCGAAGACCTTCGATCTGGGCTCCCTGGCTTTTGACACGCTGCGTGTGGCCGGCTCGTCGACGATGGCACCCACGGTGGCCGGCGCCCCCGGGGAGGGACCTCGTCTCTATTACGGGGAGACGGCCGGCAGCGATACGGTCATGGTGGCCGACTTCCGGTCGCCGGCAGGCACCGGCTACGACATGGTCATGACACCTTACCTGCAGGTGGGCCTGGGGCTGCCGGCGGGGACGGAGATCATAGGACGCATCATGATCCCCATCGACGTGCCCAAATCGAGCGCCCGCATGAGCCTCTTCGGCGTGGGCGTGAAACACAGCCTGAAACAGTGGCTGGTAGGACTGGAGGATGTGCCGGTGGGGGTGGCCGTCTTCGGAGGATATAACTATTTGCAGCTTTACTCCGGTTTCAAGGCCGAGCCCGACGACTATACTTTTATGGAAGATTATCTCCCGGCCCATTTCACGGGGCAGGAGGTACGTTCCGTCCTGCAGTCTTTCCTCTTTGATCTGCTGCTCTCCACCGACCTGGAGTATGTGAATGCTTTTGCCGGCCTGGGCTATGGCCGTAGCTGGGCCAGGACAGAGGTGAACGGCCGCATACCGGTGCCGGCATTCGTGCCTGAGCTCTCCACCGACAAGGCTGTCTATACCGACGATCATGTGTATGGCGTGCCGGATGTGAAGATGACCCTCCGCAGCAGTGTGCGTCTCAATGCGGGCATACGGCTGAACATCTCCCTCTTCACCTTCCACCTTGCGTATTCGTGGGCCGGGACATCCGTTTTCAATGCGGGCCTGGGGATGAGCTTCAGGTAAGGAAACACCCTGAATTTGATGTGTGGCACCGGAACAGGTGGCGTATAAACCTTATGATTCCTTTCAACATCCCCTTGTAAATCTTCCTTCTTTTTATTATATTTAGGAAAAAAGAGAGCCATGGAAGAGAAACTGGTCGTTCTTGCAGAACATCCTTATGAGCGTGCCGTGCTGCTCCAGACACGTCTGAAGGACGAAGGTATCGATTCTGTCCTTTCGAATATCAACATGATCCAGCCGGATGCCTCGGCGGGGGTGAAGGTGAAGGTGGCGGAGAAAGATATGGACCGTGCGATGGAGATCTATATGGATTTTCTTGAGGAGGTGGGTGAGAAGCCGGTGGAGGACAGCCGCCGCACGTCGCCACACGGGGCTGTCCGTAAGATCCTGGTGCCGGTGGATTTCAGCAGCTACTCACGCCACGCTGCCCTGTTCGCCATGCATTATGCCTCGCGGGTAGGGGCCGGGATCCTCTTCCTGCATGCCTATTATGCCCCCGACATACAGACGATCCCTTATGATGACGAGACCTTCGGCTTCCAGGGTACGCTGACGGAGTACCTCACGGGCCTGCGGGAGACGGCCAGGAAAGAGACCCTCTCTTTTCTGAACGATCTGAAGAAAGAGGCTGCGGAGCAGGGGGTGGACGGGGTGAAGACGGACTATTTCATCGTGAAAGGCTCGCTGGACGATGCGGTCTTTTATGCTGACGAGACCTATGCCCCCGACCTGATCGTCCTGGGAGCCCGCGGCAAGGATCAGCGCCGCAACGACCCTATCGGCTCGATGACGGCACGCATCCTCGAAAAAGCGTCCATCCCCGTGCTGGTCATCCCCGAGGATGCCGCCATCCGGGATTTCTTCGCGCTGAAGAAGATCATTTACGCTACCAGCTTCGACGAGGCCGATTTCCAGGCGGTGAGAAAGCTGATGAGCCTGGTAGAGCCTTTTGATATGGATATCCTCTGCACACATTTTACCGACGGCGAGGAGGAAGGTGTGCGTGTGCGGATGGACGGTCTGTTGAAATATTTCCGGGATTCCTATCCGGGGGTGAAGATGGATTGCCGCATCATCCGGGGCGAGGATGTGGTGGAGAGGCTGAACGCCTTTATCATGGATCAGCCCGTGAGCGCGGTATCACTCACCACCCACCGCCGCAATCTGATCGAGAAGCTTTTCTACCCCAGCGTGGCGAAGAAGATGTTCTTCCATACGCGTGTGCCGCTGTTGGTGTTCCACTCCTGAGCGACCGGCTGCGGCGTTATTTGAGGCGCAGGTCGAAGAACCCTCCTGTCACCACGTAACATGTGCCGCCGCACTGTCCCACGGCCTTTTTGACCTCCAGCCTGTCACCGTCGACGACGATGATCGTATCGTTGCCCCTGAGGTAGGTGGCTGTGACAGCATAGTCTTTTCCCACAGGCATCCCTATGCGGGGCAC
>CAZYQV010000307.1:0-3214 GCA_964649775.1 uncultured Rikenellaceae bacterium | reverse complement strand
CCATGCGGTTGATACGCCCCAGCCGCTCCCCCACCTTCTCGTTATATGCCTTGTTGACGATCGCACCGATACGCCCCACGCACTTACCCCCGCGATAGGCCAGCCAGAACTTTGCATCGCAAAATGAATAGGCCGGGTTTTGCTCCGGATCCAGCGACTTACGCTCGTCGGCGATCATCGGCGGCACCCAGTAGGGGTTGCCCCGGTAAAGTTCAAACTGAAGTTTTACAAACTGTTTGATATCGGCAGGGGTGGTTACTTCACGGATCTCTACGGACATGGTTAAATAGTTTTGAGTTTTGAGTTTCGAGTTGTGAGTTGTGAGTTAAGGGTTTTTCCAAAAATAAGGATTAATCCGGGAAGAAAAAATGTTTTAGAATGATGGTGGATATTATCCCTCTTTCCCGATAATGAACATCACAGGCTGTTTCCCCGGGCGGTACCCTGACCTTCTCCAGGCGCCGATGCTTTGGGTAAGGACGAACTCCCGGGCGGTGGTCAGGGAGGCCGCCACACAGAGAAGGGTCTCTTCGCTGCAGCTCTTTAGCAGATCTTCCAGCAGGTGATCATTGCGGTAGGGGGTCTCCATGAAGATCTGACTGGCGCCGGTGCGTTGTACCCTGTGCTCCATCTCACGTATGGCACGTATGCGGGCACTGCGCTCTTTCGGCAGGTAGCCGAGGAAAGTAAAATGCTGTCCGTTGAGGCCCGAAGCCATCAGCGCCAGGAAGATGGAAGAAGGCCCCGGCAGGGGTGCCACACGCACCCCATGACGGTGGCAGAGGCTCACCAGGATATTGCCGGGGTCGGCCACCCCGGGAAGCCCCGCCTCCGAGAGCAGTCCCGCCTCCCCCCTTTCCATGAGCACATGCAGCAGCTCCTCCGCCTCACGCACTGTGGTGTGTTCACTCATCTCCAGGAAAGTGAGAGAAGAGATATCACCCGTAAAACCGGTGCTCTTCAGGAAACGCCGGGCCGTACGTATATTTTCGGCAAAAAAGAGATCCAGGCTGTGCAGACGCTGCACCACCGCCGGCGGCAGGTACAGATCCGCCTCCTCCGCCCCCAGCGTGCTGGGAATAAGATAAAGCGTTGCTTTCATAAAGTAAAGATAATAAAAGTTGAATGACGATTTACAAACAGGCCTGCCTCCCTCACGGAAGGGAAACCGGCAGACAGGCATCGCATAATCACTTCATCGCATTATCGCTTCATCGCATCCTGCAGGCAGGCAGGCAGGTATCGCCTCCCTTTCGCGCCCCTCGATACAGGCCTCGCTCCGCTCAGCCCACTCGGGGTGCGGAAGGCCCTCAACCCTAATCCCTTCAACTTTTCAACTCTTCAACTCTTTGCCCCCTTCGACCTCTTCGACTCTTCAACTCTTCGCCCCCTTCAACCTTCGGGCATCAAGCATCAAGCTTTTTAACTACCTTTGTCTTCCGTATGCCAGACAACAAAACGACAAAGGTCACCTTTCTGGGCACGGGTACCTCACAGGGGGTACCGGTGATCGCCTGTCCCTGTCCGGTGTGTCATTCGGACGACCCGCACGACAAGCGGCTGCGCTCGTCGCTGCTGGTGGAGAGCGGCGGCGTGACGGTGGTCATCGACTCGGGACCCGATTTCCGGCAGCAGATGCTGCGGGAGGAGGTGCTGCACCTCGACGCTATCCTCTTCACCCACGAGCACAAAGACCACATTGCCGGCATGGACGACATACGGGCGTACAACTTCATCCAGAAAAAGCCCATGGACATCTGGGCCGAGGCGCGTGTGCAGCACGCCCTGCGGCGTGAATTCTCTTACGTCTTCGCCGAATACAAGTACCCCGGCATCCCGCAGGTCAACCTGCACACCATCACCGACGGCGAGGACTTCCATGTCAACGGCCTCACCTTCACCCCTCTCCGTGTATACCATTACCGCCTGCCCATCTTTGGTTTCCGTTTCGGGGATTTCACTTACATCACCGACGCCAAAAGCATCCCCCCGGCCACGATGGAGAAAATACGCGGCACCCGTTACCTCATCCTCAACGCTCTGAGGAAAAAGCACCACCTCACCCATTTCACCCTCGAGGAGGCGCTGGCCGTCATTGACGAGGTGCAACCGGAAAAAGCCTGGCTCACCCACATGTCCCACCTGATGGGCTTCCACCGCGAGGTGCAGGCGGAGCTGCCCCCAGGCGTTTTCCTGGCTTACGACGGACTAACGGTCACCTCCTGAAAAGCTGTGATAATGCACACCTGGACGAACCTCCTTTTCCTGTTGCCCGCCATGAGCGGACCCGTATATCTGCTGACGGGCATCCTCATGTGGCGCTATCCCCCGAAAAAGATCAACGGCTGGTACGGCTACCGCACCCCCCGCTCGATGAAGAGCAGGGAGGCCTGGGATTTTGCCCAGAAGTATTCCGCCCGTGAGATGATACGGTGGGGCATTCTGCTCACCCTCCTCGCTCCCCCCGGTCTCTTCATCACCCTGGGCTTCACCACCGACCTCCTCCTGGGCATCCTCCTCACCACCCTCTTCCTGGCCCTGCCCATCATCAACACCGAGAAAGAGCTGAAGAAGAGGTTTGGATGACTTTTCCACGCTGTCAGGATGGCTGCGCCAGGTGGGGGCAGGAAAAACCTGTCAGCGTCCGCAGGACCTGACAGTGTTGAGGGTTTAGGGCCTTCCGCACCCCGAGTGGGCTGAGCGAAGCGAAGGCTGTATCGAGGGGCGCGGAAGGGGGGCGATGAGGCGAATAGGTTGAAAGGATTAGGGTTGAGGGTTTAGGGGGGAGGGATTTACGAACAGGGAACAAGGATTTACGATTTACGAAGAAAGGATACGTGAAAAACTTCCAAAATCGAAAATCCCTGCCTACCGGCAGGCAGGCCTGTTCGTAAATCGTTATTCTTCCCATTCTATCCCTACGGGACGTTTTCGAGCTTCAAGCATCAAGCATCGAGCTTCCTGCTTCCCCACGCTGTCAGGATGGCTGCGCCAGGTGGGGGCAGGAAAAACCTGTCAGCGTCCGCAGGACCTGACAGTGTTGAGGGGAGAGAAGAAGGTTTGAGAGTTTGATGCGCTACGCGCGTTTGAGAGTTTGATAACCGCTGGCGCGGTTGTTTGAAGGTTTGAAAGGGTCATAAACTCAAACGTGGCGAAGCCACATCAAACATGCCCGTCAGGGCATACCAAACCTCAAACGCCTGCGCAGCAAGCA
>CAZYQV010000306.1:0-4250 GCA_964649775.1 uncultured Rikenellaceae bacterium | reverse complement strand
TGGTACTTTTATACATTAGCTCTGCCGACGTGGAGATCGCCTCGGCTCTGAGCTCCTTGAGTTCCCGCTTCAGCCTGTTGGTCTCCCGCACGATCTTCTCGGCATGGTATCGGTTGCCGATGTACACCAGCGCCAGGAAAGTGAGAAAAAGAATGAAGGGCAGCTGCTCCAGCACCACCTTGTTGGCCAGGAACGTCCCGTCGATAAAACCACGAAAAGCCCCTTTCCCGTGCTTTCTCCGGCTTCTCTTCTTTCCGGCCTTTGCTTTCTGCTCCTTTTCTTCCATCATCCGGCTCCTATATTTTTTCTGCTATCCTCAGTTTTGCGCTGCGGGCCCGCGGGTTTTTGCCGGTCTCCTCCGGCGCCGGCGTGATCACCTTTCTGTTCACCGCCCTCAGCAGAGGCTCCTCCCCGGCAAACGGACCTGTTTCCTCCCCTCCATCAAACCGGCCGGTCCTGATGAACTGTTTCACCAGGCGGTCTTCAAGGGAGTGATAAGAGATCACCACCAGCCGGCCGCCTTTCCGCAACACCTGCGGCACCTGTATGAGCATCTCCTTCAGGGCCTCCATCTCCTCGTTCACCTCGATACGCAGGGCCTGGAAGATACGCGAGAGGAACCTGTTGGCAGGCCCTCCTTTCGTCATGGGACGCAAAGCCGTCAGCAGGTCTTCCACCGTACGGAAAGGCTTCGCCTCCCGTGCCCGGACGAGCAGACCTACCAAACGGCCGGGATGCCCGATCTCGGCATACTCACGGAAAAGCTGCTCCAGCCGGTCCGGCGTATACGCATTCAGTATGTCGGCGGCGGTCATCTCACGCGCCCTGTTCATCCGCATATCCAGCACCGCATCTGCCCTGTAGGTAAAACCCCGTGCCCCCTCATCAAAATGATGCGAAGAGACACCCAGATCAGCCAGGACCCCATCCACTTCACGGATCCCCAGATACCTGAGGTTATATTTCAAAAACCTGAAATTTTGCCGTAACAAAAGAAACCGCTTGTCATCCAAACGGTTCTCCAGACTCTCTTCATCCTGGTCAAAGGCCACCAGCCTCCCCCGGCCCAGCTGCGAGAGAATGGCCATGGAATGGCCTCCGCCGCCGAAAGTAAGATCGACATATACCCCCTCCGGGACAATGTTCAGACCCGACACACTCTCCTTCAACAACACAGGTGTATGATACAAACTCATCCCTCATCTTCTTTATTCCCATCTCCCATGATTTTTTCAGCCAGGCGGGCAAACTCATCCTCGGTCGCCTGTACCGAGTCATAAACCTCCCCGGACCAGATCTCTATCTTCGACCCCATCCCCGCCAGTACCGCAGTCTTCCCAATACCGGCCGACTCCAGCAACCGCTTCGGTATGAGCATGCGGTTGTTGCCGTCAAGCACGATCTCTGCAGCACCCCGGTAAAAGTTCCGCAAAAAAGTATTGTGTTCTTTGTTGTAGGGATTGATCCGGCTCCTGATCAACTCGTTCTGACGGTTCCACTCATCCATCGAATACAAAACCAGACACCGGTCAAAGATATCCTTCTTGACCACAAAACGCTCCCCTTCTCCCCGCGGGATCTGCTTTTTCAGCGCCGCAGGGAAAAGTATGCGCCCCTTGTTGTCCACCTTGCATGTGTATTCTCCAATGAATGCACTCATAACCGCTCATTTTCAAAAAGTAAAAATAAGTATTTTATTTCCACTTTTTACCATTTTTTACCACTTTTTACCACATTGTTAATAACTTTTTGATTTTCTGCTCCTCCGATGAGCATTCAAAAAAGGTGCGGAAGCATCAATTTTCTCAGGATTCAAAGGATTTTTATTAACTTTGATTTTCACAAATCATCTGCACACAATTGCACATAATTATGGCAGAAGAGCCTGTTTTGATCGATCTGGAAAAGGCCATTGCCCAGAAGAACCCTCGTCTCCTGCGTGCTCTTCCGGGTTTTGTGATCCGTTATCTCAAGCGAACGATACACCAGGACGAGCTGAACGAGATCATCCGGCTTTACGGGCACATGTCCGGGGTTGATTTTGTGAAGAATGCCCTGGCTTTCATGCAGGTCACCTATGAGACGTACGGGCTCGAGAACATTCCCGCGGAAGGCCGGTTCATCTTCGTCTCCAATCATCCTCTGGGCGGACTGGACGGGCTGGTGTTCATCAAGGTGATCGGAGAGATCTTCCCGGAGATCCGTTTTCCCGTCAATGATCTGTTGCTCAACATCCCGGGACTCAACAGCATTTTCCTTCCGATCAACAAGCACGGACAGCAGAGCAGGGATGCGGTACGCGCTATTGAGGAGGCGTATGCTTCCGATGCGCAGATCCTCTATTTTCCGGCAGGTCTCTGCTCACGGAAAAGAAAAGGCAGGATCGTGGACCTCGAATGGAAAAAACATTTCATCACCAAGGCTGTTGAGTACAAACGCGACGTCATTCCTGTCTATTTTTCCGGCAAGAACTCCAATTTTTTCTACAATCTCTCCAACCTGCGGATCCTGCTGGGAATAAAAGCCAACTTAGAGATGATCTATCTTCCGGATGAGATGTTCCGGCAGAAGGGGAAAAAACTCTCCCTGACAATTGGTCCGCCCATGCCTTATACCCTATTCGACAAGAGCCGTACGCCGGCCCAATGGGCAGAATATGTCAAGGAACGGGTATACGAAATGGGAGCTGCCTTTGAAAATACCGAGAAAAAAAAGAGTGATCATGGATAAAGTCATCCCCCCCATCCCGAAAGAAGAACTGCTCAGGGAGCTGACCCCTGAAAAGTTTGTCAGAAAGACCAACAAAGGAGGCAATGAGGTATACATTTTCACCTACCGTGACTCTCCCAGCCTGATGCAGGAACTGGGACGGCTGCGGGAGCTCAGCTTCCGCATGGCCGGCGGCGGCACGGGCAAACCCCTGGACCTCGACAGCTATGACCTGGGCGACGACCCCTACCAGCAGCTGATCGTCTGGGATCCCGAACAACAGGAGATCATAGGAGGTTACCGTTTTTATATTTGCAACGAACACACCGACCCTTCCCGTCTGGCCACTTCTCATCTGTTCCGTTTCAGCGATAAGTTCGTGCGGGAATACATCCCCCATCTTGTCGAACTGGGGAGGTCTTTCATCCAGCCTGAATACCAGCGTACGGGAAGATCGGCCAAGAAGGGCATCTTTGCGCTGGACAACTTATGGGACGGCCTCGGATCCGTGGTGATCAACAATCCGCAGGTCCTCTATTTTTTCGGAAAAATGACCATGTATTCCCATTTCCACAAGGAGGCCCGCAACCTCATCCTTTACTTTCTGGACAAACATTTTGGCGACCGCGAAGGACTGGCCGTCCCTCTCTACCCCGTGAAGCCGGACTACGATGAAAAGAAAATGGCGGAGTTGTTCACGGGAAAGGATTTCCAGGAAGACTACAAGATCCTCTCCGCCGAGGTCAGAAAACTGGGCGAGAACATCCCCCCTCTTTTCAATTCATACATGAATCTTTCCCCGACAATGAAGGTCTTCGGCACCGTCCTGCATCATGAATTCGGAGATGTGGAGGAGACAGGGCTGATGATCACCATACGCGACATGTACATTGAAAAAGTATCCCGGCATCTGGCCTCGTACGATGAGAGCTTCCGTCTCGAGGACCTGGGGGAGAACAACCCGGAGGGGAAAGATCAGTAAGCCCTTTCGTCGCGTCCTTCGATAAAATTCACGAACGACCGGTTGACCACCCTGTTCCCGCCGGGGGTGGGATAATCCCCCGTAAAATACCAGTCGCCCAGGTTATGCGGACAGGCCCGGTGCAGGTTCTCAATGGTCTGGTAGACGATCTCCACGCCGGCCTGTACTTCCGGTGTTTTGAGCATCTGTGCTATTTTCGCCGAGATCTCTTCGGGAGTGAAAGGACGATAGATCTCCTTCACATAATTGGGGATATCCTCTTTCGGCAGACGCTCCTGTTCACGTGCCAGCAGATACACCCTGTTGATCACCTCCTCCTGACCGGTCTCTTTGAGCAGGTCGATGGCAGCCCGGAAGGCAATGAAATCAGAGAGCTTGGCCATATCGATACCGTAACAGTCGGGATAACGTATCTGCGGCGAGGAAGAGACCACCACGATCTTTTTGGGATGCAGCCTGTCGAGGATGCGGATGATGCTCTCACGCAGGGTGGTGCCCCGCACGATAGAGTCGTCGATGACCACCAGGTTGTCCTGAAAATTACGGACGATGCCATAGG
>CAZYQV010000305.1:0-3013 GCA_964649775.1 uncultured Rikenellaceae bacterium | reverse complement strand
CGAGGAGGAGCTCCGCTCCGACGAAGCAACCTTATCAACCCCGCACGCTTCTTATCTTGCATCATCAAGCTTCCTCTCTGCGTCCCTCCTTACTGGCCCTGCTTCGCTCATCTCACCCGGGGTGCGGAAGGCCTTCGACTTCCTTACAGCCAGTTCTTGCGCTTGAAGTAGAGGAGGGCGGCGCCGGAGGAGGCGACCATGGCCAGGAGGGCCAGGGGATAGCCGTAATGGGAATAGAGCTCGGGCATGAACTTGAAGTTCATCCCGTAGATGCTGGCGATGAGGGTGGGCGGCATGAAGATGACCGTCATCACGGTGAAGATCTTGATCACCTTGTTCTGCTCGAAGTCCACCAGCCCCAGGAAGGTGTTCTGCAGGAATTCCAGCCGTTCGAAGCTGAACTGCGTGTGGTCGAGCAGCGAGCCGAGGTCTTTCAGCATGATGCGTATCAGCTCGTAGCTCTCCTCGGGGAAGAAGTCGCTCTTGAGCATGGCGGAGAAGATACGCTGCTTGTCGACGATGTTCTCATGGATCATCATGGTGGTCTCCTGCAGGGTGCCGATGCCGATGAGGACATCTTCGTCGAGGTCCTGCTTGATGTTCACCTCTTTGCTTAGGCGGGAGATCTGTCTTGTGATCGCCTCCAGGTAGTCGGCGTCGAGGTCGATGCGCGAGTCGAACAGTGCCAGGATGATCTGGTATCCGTTGGTGATGGTCTTGTTGCGGTTCTTGATCTTGCGGATGGTGTCGCCGAAGGTCTGCAGCTTGCTGTTGCGGAAAGAGATCAGCACGTTGTTCTTCAGGATGAGTGATACCGGCTGGGCCGTATAGGTATCATCCTCCTTGACCATAAAATTGGAGTTGATGATGATCTGGTTCTCCGTCTCGGAGAATTTCGAACTCGATTCGATCTCTTCGATCTCCTCGCGCGACTGCAGCTTGATGTTGAACAGCTCTTCGGCGAATCTCCGTTCTTCGGGGGCAGGCTGCAGGAGGTCGAGCCAGATGAGGTCCTCTATCTGGAACCCCTCACGGATCTCCTGAAATCCTTTTACATAACCCCTTGACCTGAAGAACGCATATACCATAGACCCGCTTCCTTTGGAGACAAAAGTAAAATAATTTTTAAATGGAGACGAAATTATGCCGGAGAAAATGAGGAGTGCGGGCCCGGGATCACGGGAGGGCCGGCGGCTATAATACGAAGCGCCAGATGAGTTTGCCCTGGACGGTGGTGCTTTTCATCACCCAGTGGCCATCGCCTGTCTCATAAAGCTGGTTGACGACGAAGTAGAAGTTGGTCCCCGGCTTGGGGATCCAGTTGATGCGGAAGTTGAGCAGCACATCCTTGTTCTCGTTGTTCCACTGGCCGAAGACAGATCCGAACAGGTCGGGGTTGACGGCCATGTTGATCCTGCCGCCCACCTCATGGACGTTGAAGGACCCCTGGTCGAAGGAGATGGCGTTGAGGGTATAGTCACCGCTGACGGAGAAATGGCTGGAGGGCCGCCAGGTGATCTCATTCTCCCATTCGGTGCGGTGACCGTCGTAGAAGCCGCCCCAGTTGATGGCGGTGCCGTAGTAGAGGGGCCGGCCGCTGAAGGTCTCGGCCTGGATCTCGAAGTCGGTGAACCAATATTCTCCTTCGGGGATGACGATGCCCGGATGTATCTCGAAGTCGCGCGTCAGGTTCTCCCCCTTGTACTGGATGTTGAACTCCATGAACTCGCCGCTTTTGGTGGTGAAGCCCAGGGGACGGAACTCGGTGTAGAGCGACTGCATCTCTTTGGTGGTGTCGTTGAAATAGTAGTTGAAGTCGAAGGGCTTGAACACCAGCTGCTGTATGCCGGGCAGCCATTTGGGACGGGGTTTGATGTGCATGTCGGCGCTGACCATCTGGTAGCTGTGGCGGCGCAGGAAGCCCGTCTCGGGGTTGAAGTTCTCCCCTGCGCGTGTCCATACGGCCGAGAAGTCGAGGTTGTCGTTGGGGTAGTCCAGGAAAATACGGTGGGCCATGCCGTTCTTCTTCACGCGGTCGGAGGTGAAGCTCTGGGTGACGGCGGCGCCGAAGTTGAAGTTCTTGTTATGTTTGCCGAAATGGTCGTCGGTATAATAGATGTCGGCACCATAGACCAGGTTGTCGCGTCCTCCCTCGGCACGGTTGACGCCGATGATGCCTACGGTCACCTTCTCGCCCACATCCTGTTTCCAGCGCAGCACGGAGAAGTTGGTGGAGGGGAGGGTGTCCTTGCGGGCGGTCTGTATGCTCATGCCGCCGAGGGTGGTGTTGCCGGCCTTGCCCATCAGGCGCACGCCGGCGATGATGGGGATGACGCTGCGGTCGGGGGCGATGCCGATGCGCCGCGAATAAAAGGGCTGTATGCGGCGGCCTGTGCCGAAGTCGAAATAGTTCTTTCCTTCCAGGAAGAACTCCCTTTTCTCGGGATAGTAGAGCGAGAAACGCGTGAGGTTGACCTGCATGCGGTCCGACTCCACCTGTGCGAAGTCGGTGTTGAGGGTGACGTTGAGTTTCATGGTGGGGGTGATGAGGTAGTTGATGTCGCCGCCGCCGTTGAACTTGCTCTTGTTCTCATCACCCCACTGATAGCCGCCGATGGCATACGGTTTCAGCTCGATCAGCGAGGTGCGGCTGACGCCGGTGATGCCCGTGAGGGTGCCGGCGCGGGAGACCTGCATGATATAGCTGTCGCGCGACCATCCCTGCCAGGCGTCCTGCTCGCGCTTGCGGCGTATGTTGCGTTCGAAGTTGATCCCCCACGTCTGCTGTGCGTTCATCCGGAAACGGAGGGTGGAGAAGGGGATGGCGAACTCGGCGAACCATCCCTGGTCATTGCGTGTCACCTTCACGTTCCATACCCCGTCCCAGCTGAAGTTCATCCTGCGGCCGTTGTCGATGATCATCCCGTCGAAACGGGCGGCGTTGGGGTTGGTGGAGAAGAGGTAGCCGTTGCGCTTGTCCCCGTAGGTGTCGATGATGAAAGAGAAATTGTCG
>CAZYQV010000304.1:0-5139 GCA_964649775.1 uncultured Rikenellaceae bacterium | reverse complement strand
CCCCACTTCCGAGACGCCTGTTGTCAGCACCCGCGGGAAAGGTCTCTCATAATAATTTTGCTTCTGACATGCCGACATTGCCAGCATGATCATGATCCCTATGATCCCTTTTGTCAACCAAAGCTGTTTCATAACTGCAGGTTTAAAAACAGATACCTACACTCAACCCCGTGGAAAGGATCGAGTATTCCGAATAATCATCCTTAAATCTTATCCCCAGGTATTCCAGGCGGGCCTGCACAAAAGGCCGTATATGCCGCAAAGGGATCTCAACCCCTCCGCCTATAACGGGACCGAAATATTTTTTTGCCAGCGGCCCGTCATCCGTGTCGGAGTAAGATGTCCGGACGACAGTGCGGCCTTCCCTCTCACCGATCATTTCCGTAGACTGATCGAAGGTCAGATCCATCAGCAATCCGGCAAAACAGAAAGGACGCAACTTACTCTTACCGATAAAGACATTTTTGAACCATAAACCGGTCCTGACAGAAGAGATATTGGTGAAACTCTCATAATATACCGGGAGGCTTTCCTCCAATAAATAATCCCCATGGACAAGATAATTCATCCAGGAACCATACAACACCAGCCCTGCATTTTCCGTCTGATCAAAATAGAGGGTCATTTCCAAAGCCGGCAGGAAAGACAACGAAGGAGCATACGTCAGATTAACAGGGTCATTGTCGTCATTGCCATTCCTCATCAGAAGATCGAGATTCATCCCGCCTCTGAGGGCGATCCTGAACCGGGGTATTTTTTTCCGGTATTTCTTTTCATAGATAATGCATTTCTCCCCCTCACAGGCCTGCGCATGGAAATCCTCGGCAAACCGGATAAGATCCTTATCCCTCAGTTCCAAATTGTTGATCTCCGGATAAAGGTTTTTGTAATCGGAGAACATATATTTCAAAACCCCGATATATTCTTTTGTATAACTGGCATACACGCCATCGGTTTTCTGCACCAGTTTTTTTTCATCCTTCAGAGGGACCAGGGGTTGTCCTTTCCTTTCGATAAAAAAATGATCTTTCTCCCCGTCGCGATAAACATAAAGACTGGCTTCCCCCTTTACCAGGAACTCAAGGAAGAGGGGCTGATCACCCTCTTTGCCCGGGATCATTTTGGAGACATAATATTTCCCGTCAAGAATGCGGTAGGCCTTTATGTCAAAAGGCAAATACTTTTTGGGCTCCTCATTCCCGCTTTCCCGGAAGATACAGGCCTGTGAGTTCCTGAACGATGATCTCTCCCTGATCTCTCCGTATATCGTATCATCATCCGTTGTGATGATGTACCCCGGACTGTACTTAACCTGAGCAGAAGCAACCGCCGTAAACAACAGGGGCAGGAGACGGATATAAAATATCCTCCGGATAATATTTTCTTTCATAAACATTGGTTCTGTGATGTGCGGAAAAAAATATTTGTTTGTTAATGATCTATCTTCTCCGTACCAACAACCCGGTCAGGCTGTTATTCCCAATAAATATAGGAAATCCCTTTTTAATTTCAAATTTTCAGTGCATGAAAATGATTTTTTGTAAGTAGCCAATGACCTTCAGTTGTCATATAACAAAACCCTTGTGAGAACAGGGAGGGATCATCGTGCCGGGAGCATCCTTTTTTGCAGGGTTCGTGCATCCTTCCTGACTTACACACTCTAAACCAGAACCTATGAAAAACAGGATCCTTTTGCTGTTTTTATTATCCGGTATTTTTTTGGCTTCATCCGGACAGGAGAAAAATCCACAGATCAGCCTTCGCAAAGAAAACTCCACCCTCAGGGATGTGTTAAAGACCCTGGCCACAGAAAGCGGCTACTCCATTTATTTTGATGAGGCCCTGCCGGTTTTCGACACCCGGGTGACGGTAAGGATGAAGAAAGTTCCCCTTACGACCCTTCTCGACTCAGTGCTTTTGGGCACCGGTCTGCGTTACAAGATGCCTGCTCCGAAGATGGTGGTGGTAGCACCTCCGGCGGCTTTCAACAAAAAGGAGATCACCGGCAGGGTTATCGATGATAAAACGGGCGAGACCATCCCGGGCGCCAACATCATGATACGCGGGACAAGTACGGGCACCATTACCGGTGCCGACGGGCGCTTCCGCATCACCGTTCCTTCGGGAGATGCCATCCTGGAGATCTCTTTCATCGGTTACGACAAGGTCGTGCTGCCGGCAGCGGCTGCCGGTGGCAGGAGCATCCGTCTGCGGGAGGCAAGCGAACAGCTCAAGGAGGTGGTGGTCACCGCGCTGGGCATCAAGCGTGAGACCAAGGCGCTGGGGTATGCTGTCTCGGAAGTGAAAGGCGACGAGGTGAGCGAGGCGCGCGACAAGAACATCATGAACTCCCTCTCAGGCAAGGTCGCCGGTCTGCAGGTGAGCCGCACCGCCTCAGGGGTGGGAGGCTCCAGCCGCATCGTCATACGGGGTATCTCCTCGCTGCTGGGCAGCAACAAACCCCTCTTCGTCATCGACGGGGTGCCCATGGATGCCAGCAACCTGGGACAAGCCGGCCAGTGGGGCGGCCGCGACATGGGTGACGGCATCTCCGACATCAACCCCGATGATATCGAGAGCATCTCGATACTGAAAGGCCCTGCTGCCGCCGCAGCCTACGGCTCACGCGGCGCCAACGGCGTGGTGCTCATCACCACCAAGAGCGGCAGCCGCACACAAAAATTCGGCATCTCATTCAGCAGCTCCTATACCAACGACACCCCTCTGGTGATGCCACATCTGCAGAATACTTACGGTCTGGGCGCTTATGGTGTATACCCTCCCATCACCAACGAAGGTGTGCCTTCACCGGAATATCCCTGGGTGTGGAGCTTCGGTCCCGTGATGGACGGACAACCCCGCATCAACTGGCTGGGAGAAGAACAGCCTTTCACCGCCCAGCCCAACAACTACCGCGATTACTTCCGCAACGGCTCCAACATGACCAACACCATCGCCCTGGAAGGCGGCAACGACAAATCGCATACGCGTTTCTCCTTCTCCGACGTACGTTCCTACGGCCTGGTACCCAACAACAAACTGGACCGCCAGACCATCAACCTGCGGGGCGATGCCAAAATGGGCAATATCATCGAGATGGATGGTCGCATCACTTACGTCAGACAACACGTATACAACCGGCCCATCCTGAGCGAGGACGACAGCAACCCGGTCTATATGCTCGAGTTTCTCCCCCGTAACCTGCGGCTTGAAGATCTGAAGAACAACATCGTCGACGAGAACGGCGTGGAAAAGAACTGGATGTCCGACATCTTCTCCGGCAACCCCTACTGGGTGCTGGAGAAAGTGGGTACGCGCGACGAGAAGAACAGGGTGATGTCGTCGGTATCCATGAAGCTCAATTTCTCGGAATGGTTGTCCATGCAAGGTCGTACGGGCCTCGACTTTTACACCTTCAAGGCCAAGGAGTGGCAGGCCAACAACTCCAAGACCACCAGCCGCGGCCATCTGTCGCTCTACCAGCAGAACGTGCTGGAGTGGAACTCCGACTTCCTGCTGTCCTTCAACAAAAAACTCTCGGAAACATTCACTGTCGCTGCCAGCATAGGCGGCAACTACCGTTACCACCAGTACCAGAACCTGGCGGGTTACGGCAGCCAGTTCAATATCGACGGGTTCTATCACATGAGCAACACCACCGGCACCTCCTCGAGCGAATATCTTTCGGAGAAAGCGGTCTACTCAGCCTACGGCCTGGGGTCCGTCAGTTATAAAGACTTCCTCTTCGCCGATTTCACCTTGCGCAATGACTGGTCGTCCACCCTGCCGCCACAGAACAACTCTTATTTCTATCACTCTGAGAACCTGGGGTTCGTCTTCACCGATGCTTTCGACCTGGACAACTGGTGGTTCTCTTTCGGCAAGGTGAGAGCCTCCTATGCTGCCGTAGGCAACGACACCTCACCCTATGCCACCCAGCAGTATTATTTCATTCATCCCGACTACACCTACCCGACGGGAAGCATCAGCAGTGCCCTGCCTTTTTACGATTTCAAGCCGGAACAGAAAAAAGGCTGGGAGGTGGGCACCAATCTGATGTTCTTCAACCGGCGGATAGAGATAGACTTCAGCTATTTTAACGGCTATGCCCAGGACCAGATCATGTCGGTACCCCTCTCCCCTTTCACGGGTTATTCAAGCAAGAAGTTCAATGCCGGCAGGATCAAAGGCCACGGCGTGGAGCTGATGCTCAACGCCACGCCGGTGCGCACGGAGAGCGGTTTCACCTGGGACCTCACCGTCAACTATTCGAGCAGCCGCAGCATCGTGGAAGAGATCCACCCCAGCCTCGACAAGCTGGTGCTGGGCACCCTGTGGTCGGCATCCATCCAGGCCCGGCCGGGAGAACTTTTCGGAGGCATCTACGGTCTCGACTACAAGCGCGACAAGTTCGGGAACAAGCTGATCGATGAAAACGGATTTGCCCAGAAAGGGGAGATCTCCCTTCTGGGAGATATACAGCCCGACTTCATCGGAGGCATACAGAACAAGGTACACTGGAAAGGCTTCGACCTGAGTTTCCTGATAGACATTCAGGTGGGGGGTGAGTTTTTCTCGTGGGGGAAAGCCATGCGCAGTCTTTTCGGCACCGCGGCAGAGACCCTCGAAGGCCGTGCGGAATGGTATGCCACCCACGACCCCAACACCAACTATCAAACACCGCTGCCGGGAGTGAAACCCGACGGCTATTACGAAGAAGGGGTGCAGGAGAAAAACGGCCGGCCCAACGACATCCCCATACAGCCAATCTGGCGGTGGTACAACATCTACGCCAACGACATTGCTACTGAATGGATCGTGGATGCCACCAATCTGAGGATGCGGGAGATGATCTTGGGTTATACTTTCCCGAAAAAACTTCTGAATAAAACCCCTATCTCCTCCCTCAACGTCTCATTTATCGGCCGGAACCTTTTCTTTATCTACCGTGCCTCGCCCGACGCCGATCCCGAATCGGGATTCAACAGCGGCAATATCGGCAACGGTTTTGAGAACCACGCACTACCCACCACACGCAGCCTGGGTGTTAATTTCAGAATAGCATTCTAAGACGGGAACAAACAAAATGGAATATACAAGCATCATGAAAACAAAAATATTTCTTCCGCTGGCAGTACT
>CAZYQV010000303.1:0-2833 GCA_964649775.1 uncultured Rikenellaceae bacterium | reverse complement strand
CCGGCTGGAGGATGCGTAGCCGTGGTACGTTGGCGTCGCTCATCTCATTCTCCGGCAGGGTGGCCAGGTTCTCGAAGATGGTCTGCGACAGCAATACCTTCATCCAGGTGCCGTCACTCCAGTCCTGGTTCCAGTCGTTGAGGAAGGAGAGCTGCCGTTCGCCCAGCAGCACGGCGCCGGGGATGTCGGCCTCTCTGGCGGCGTCGAAGGCGGGGTTCTGCGGCCAGCCGTTGCGTATCTTCGCCTGCGGCAGCATGTCGCGCGGTGCCGACTTGAACTTGCGGTCTTCAACGATGGCGAAGCTGATGCCGCCCAGGTTGAGGGCTGTATAATAGACCGTGATGCCCTGCAGCACCGGCGTGGGGTCGTACGGGTCGGGCAGATGGGCCGTCTGTGTGCGCTGCACCATGTTGACCCAGCGGGCAGGCATCTTGTAGCCGCCGGCATCCTGTGCCTCCATGCCCGACGTGCCGGGAGGAGTGGCCCGGCCGCCTGCCCCCCACAGGTTGCCGTGGAAGACGTCATGATCATCGGGGATGGCCACAGAGGGTATGTTCCGCAGCAAGTCGCCGTACTCCCAGCCGTAGAGATACCACTTACGCAGGTAGTCGAGCATAGCTTTGTCGAGAGGATGCCCCTGCGCACCATAGCCGCCGACGATCTCATAGATCTGGTCGCCGGAGAAAAAGAGCAGGTCGGGGTTGATCTTTTGGATGGCTTCGGTCACCTCGCTGTTGGGGAAGCCCACATCGCTGTTGCCCGTGAAAGCGGCTACCACGATCTCTTCTTTGTCACGCGGATCGTGACGTACTATCCCTTCGTACGTGTATTCTTTCTTTTTGCCGCTGCCGGTGGCCAGGTCGTAGACGATGCGGTAGGGGGTGTCTTTCGTGTCGTCCCATCCTTCAAGGCGGAAGGTGGCCGTGCGGGCGTCGGCGTCGATGGTAGCGGTGGCTATCTCCTGCCAGCCGTTGTCTTTTTTGATCTGCAGGACTGCCTCCTGACCGTCCTGCGGGCCGACAGGCGGCATCTGGGCCGTCATCTTCAGGATGCCGTGGCTAAGGGTGTACTGGGCAAAGAGAACGGGACCGAAGGCCCTTTCCGGGTAAGCGGTGATGCCCGGACCCGACAGCTCCAGGTCGTCGAACCATGCCGAGGGTACTGCCTGTTTCAGGGAGGGGTCGGAGAAGTTACTCACCAGCGCCAGGCTGCCGGTGAGCTGCTGTGCCGGGACATCCTCCTCCTCGACGGTGCCCACCACGCTGCCGCTGCCGGGGTCTTTGGCTGTGACCGTCAGCTTGTATTTTCCGTCGGTGCGGGTAACAGCCGCCTCGAGGATCACACCGCTCCTGAGGTAGGGGATCAGCAGCACAGCGTTCTTATCCTCTTTCACCGGCGGCTCACCGACGAAGAGCTCTCCCTTGGTGGTGATGCCGATGTTGAGGCCTTTGCCGTAAATGGCGTCGTCACGGTAGTCGTGGAACCGCCCTTTGGCGCCCAGACGGATGCCGGTCCAGTTGTTCTTCGACACCTTCAGCGTATCGGTGAGGAGTCCTGTCTTTACGGAGAAAAGGAATCCGTCACCGGGGTCTTCCACCCGGTGTGTCAGGATGTTGACATTGCGGTTGCGGGCAGCCACGAGACATTCTATGCGGCCGTCACGGAGCTGCCAGTCCTGCAAGGGATTGGCCCAGTAGTCCGGACCGATCCAGGTGCGGGAGACCCCGGCGGGGAAAGCATCGGAAAAAGAGTTGCTCCCCCCGGGAGTGCATGAGGAGAGGAAAGCACCCAGGAGGATTGCCAGGAAGAAAGCGGTAAAGGTTCGTTTACTATTTTTCATGGGTAGAAGATTTTATTTGTGATATTTTTTGTTCCCGGGCAGCTTCGTCGAAGTCCGGATTTGTCTTTGTCGGCAGGGGAGCATGGGTCTTCCGGAGCCATTTGTTGAGTTTTTTCTCCATTTTTTTCTTCTGTTTCGGATAATGTAAAGATAGGTCATTTTTTTCTCCGATATCCTGTGAGAGGTCGTACAGCTCGCTTTTACCCGTCTCATAAAAGTGTATCAGCTTCCAGTTGTCGTGACGGGCGGCTGAGACGGGGGTGGTGCGCCACATCTGCGGCATGCCCGGCATGCGTTCCAGATAGGCGGGGAAGTGCCAGTAGAGGGTCCGGTGGCGAAGGGTCCTTCCCTCCAGGAAGAGAGGACTGATGTCGATACCGTCGGGGTGGAAGCCTTTGGGGCGTGGGGTGCCGGTGATCTTCAGGAGGGTGGGGTAGAGGTCGATGCCGATGACGGGAGAGGGGTTCTTCGTGCCGGCAGGTACTCTGCCCGGCCACGAGACGATGAAAGGTTCCCGGATGCCGCCCTCGTAGAGCATGCCCTTGGCGCCGCGCAGGGGCGCGTTGGAAGTG
This sequence comes from uncultured Rikenellaceae bacterium, assembly GCA_964649775.1. Taxonomy (GTDB): domain Bacteria; phylum Bacteroidota; class Bacteroidia; order Bacteroidales; family VadinHA17; genus DRPN01. Next base: position 421 of record CAZYQV010000303.1, on the reverse strand, counting down.
ATGCCCCATACGCCGCCGTTGTCGGACATGAAGATGACCAGCGTGCGCTCGCGCAGCTGCAGCTCGTCAAGCTTACGGAGGATACGGCCCACGCTCTCATCGAGGCTTTTGATCATGGCGGCGTAGACGGCATTGCGCTGCCCGTCGTCGGGAGAACGCTGCCGGAAGATGCCGGTGAGACTGTCCTTGGCCTGCAGAGGGGTGTGGACGGCATAGTGCGGGAAATAAAGGAAGAAAGACCGGTCTTTGTTCTGCTCGATGAACTTCTCCGCCTCGGTGGTCAGCCGGTCGGTGAGATACTCCCCCGTGGGGCCGTCGGGGAGGTAAGGGTTGTGGTAAGGACTGAAGTAGCTCTTCGGATGGCCCAGATGCCAGCCGGCGACGTTAAGGTCGAAGCCCTGGGCCTCCGGCCCGAAAAGAG
>CAZYQV010000302.1:0-4785 GCA_964649775.1 uncultured Rikenellaceae bacterium | reverse complement strand
CTATATCCACCTCCGGAAGCCGGTAATCTTTGACAAGATCTTTTTTTGCACGGAAATATGCCGCAGGGATCCGGAACAACATGGTCTTCGGACTGAACTTGATGGAGGAGAGGATCCAGCAGCCGTGGGTGCACCAGCAGTTGGCCCTGGCGCCACCGCCGATCTCCTCGATCTCTCTCTGCATCGCCTCGCATGTCAGGGCTTTTCCGATGTTGAAATCATAATCCTGCATCTTGCCGATCCGGTCACGTACCTCGCATGAGCGGAACGAGCCGTCGTGGTCGATAACGATGGTGGTCTCGCCGGCAGTACACCGCATCCCCCAGGGGGTGGGCTTAAAGTAATTGGCGTCCTGTATCTCATTCACAAAACGGATGAATCCCAGGTAATAAAAACGGGCGATCTTCTTCCTTAATCCTTTGAACTTCCGGAACATCCTGTTCCCCTGCTCGGCGATGAGAGGGAAGACTTTTTTACGCAGGGCCCGCAGCTCCTCAGGTGTGAGGTTCTTGACCTCCGGATCGAGCGGGTCACCCCGCACCACCTCGAAGAACTGCACATCGATGAGGTCCTTCTGCAGCAGGTAGACACCCAGCTGGTAGGCCTCGTCCCTGCCTTCAGGGGTGATCACTGTAGCCACGTTCTGGTGCAGCAGGGGATGATGCCTGAACTTTTCCCGCGTGATCTCCATCGTCCGGATGGTGGTGCGGAAATTACCCGGTACCCCCCGCACCTTGTCATGCGTCTTGCCCAGGCCGTCGAGAGAGAAGTTGAGATGGATCTCCATCTCGGGACACTCTTTGATCAGCCTCCCTACACCCTCCACGATCCGATTGGTGAGCAATCCGTTGGTGGGCAGGTTGACCACCCGCGCATGGTTGTTGTCGTAAAAAAGTTTGATGATCTCCACCAGGTCTTTCCGCATGAAAGGCTCCCCCCCCGAGATCCACAGCTTGTCAAAAGGAGGGGAGGTCTCCGACATCCTGCGGATCTCTTCGAAAGACATATCATTTCCGCTGTTCAGCTCGTCGTGGTAAAAGCAGGTCTTGCAATGGGAGTTGCAGCTGGAGGTGACAAAAAGGAAAAACCCTTCCAGCTTCTTTTTCCTGAAGACCTTGTAGGCCGGCTGCTTTGTCTCTTCCGGCCCGGGTTGCCCCGGTCCGTTGGGAGCAGTCTCCTTCATTACCGTTTCCCGGTTGTTTTCCACACGGTTGGATACAAAGATGTCCTGTGATGTTTCTTTCATGTGATCAGGGTTGTGGGTGGTGCGTGGCTAACCGGATGTTTTTTTGTTCTTTTTCTCCTCGATCTTGTTCCCTCTCAGAAGGATGATGGACGGCAACAGGGTGAGGGCGCCCATGCTGGATCCCAGCATGCTGAGGGCGATGAGGATGCCGAAATAGATCATGGGCACCAGCTGGGAGAAGATCAGCACCAGGAACCCTGCCGAGACGGAGATGAAGTTGATCATGATGGCGTTGCCGCTCACCATGATCGCCTCGTCGATGGCGGGCAGCACTTTCCTGTGGTGCTTTACGGCATGGTTGAAATGCGAAACAAAATGGATGGAGTAGTCGATGCCGATGCCCATGGCGATGCTGGCCACCAGCACCGTCACCACATTCAGAGGGATGCCTGTCAGCCCCATGATACCGTAAAGGATGGAGATGGTCACGATGATGGGGATGCTGGCGAAAAGCCCTTCACGGAAAGACCTGAACATCAGGCTCACCAATGCCAGCACAAGGATGATGGCCAGGGTAAGACTGGTGATCTGGCTCTTTACCAGACTGTGGTCCAGCTGGGCATTGATGAAAGGCATGCCGGTGATCTGTATGGAGTAATCTTCCGAAGCATACTCCCGGAAGAAGGCCTGCATGTATTTCCTGAAGTCGTTGATATTGTTTTTCCCGTTGTCGTCATATTTGGCGATAATGATCCCCTTGTCCAGGTCAGGGCTGACCAGCCTGTCGGTGCTCTCCTGCTGGCCGATGAGGAACCACAGCTGGGCTACCTTGCCCTCCTCGTCGGGGATGTCCACCGTGTCACCCATGACCCTGTTGAGACGGGCTACCACATCGGCGATCGACTGGGTGCTGGTGATATAGGGGCTGTTCTTCATGTATTCTTCGGTCTTCAGCATCATCTTCAGCAGCCCGGGGCTCTGCATATCACCGTTGAAGACGACGAAGACCGATTTTGATCCGCCGAATTTCTCCGACATGATCCTGTCGGCGATGGCTGCCGGGTGGTGTTTCTTGAAGTATCCGCTGACGCTGACGCTGCGTTTGATCTTGGTGACGCCGAAGAGGCTGATCGCCAGCAAGAGAAGCCAGCCTACGAAGATACGACTGCGGTGAGTGTCCACCACCCTTCTGAGGGGTTTCAGGAAATAGTCGATCAGGTAAGAACGTTTGTGACCGGAGAGGATGCGTCCTCCTTCTTTCTTCTTGCTGTGTGGCGCCACGGCAAGGAGGGAAGGTACCAGCGTTAATGCAAAGACCCCCGCAAAGAAAGTGCCCAGGGCGGCCAGCAGACCGAAATCGCGGATCATAGAGAGATAGGAGCCGAAAATGAAGGAGAGAAAACCCGTCATCGTCGTGAGGGCCGTCAGCGCAACGGGCACGAACATGAAGGCCAGGGCAGTGCGTATGATCTTCTTGACATCCTGTTCTTTGCACTGGTTGACACGGTTGAGCACATGGATGGCATAGGCGCTTCCCACCGCCAGGATGATGATGGGCACGTTGTTGGAGACCATCGAGAGCTTAAGGCCCAGCAAAGAAAAAATACCCATCGACCAGATAATGGCCAGGCCGGCCGTCAGGATGGGCAGGATGACCCCCCGGAAAGAGTGGAAACTGAAATAAAGAATGAAAGCGATCAGGAAGAAAGCAATGGGTATGAGGGTGACAAGATCATGATTGACCACGCGCGACACATAGGTGGCAATGAAAGAAGAGCCGGCAAAATAGGGTTCTTCATGAAGGGGCAGGTTGCTGATCCTGTCGATGACCACCTCCGACAGGGAGTCGGCGTTCGACTGGTCGGCGAAGGTGAAGATGATCGTTGTGGCTGTACCGTCTTCGGAGAGGATCGTGCCCCTGACCATGTCATCGGCTGTGATCTCCTTCAACAGAGAGTCGGCCTCAGCCCTGCTGGTGGGGTGGTTGTGGTCACTGATCATCTGACCCACCTCGAAATTGTCCCCCTCCACCTTGATCTTCATCATATTGGTCAGGCTGGTGACGGAGATGATGCCGTCCATCTCAGAGAGGGTGTCGGTGACCATGGCGATGTCGTCGATTACCGGCGGCATCAGCACATTGTCCGCAGTGAGGATGACGATGCCGATCTGGTTGCCCCCAAACTGTTCTCCTACCTCGTTGAAGAGCTTTACCTCAGGATCATCCGGGGGGAGGGAATGGACAATGTCGGAGTCCACCTCCAGTGATCTTAACTGGTAGCCCAGAAAAACGGTGACAGCCAGCACTGACAGGATGATCAGCCAGCGAAACTTCACTACGATGTTCGAGAGTCTTTCCATCACTTTGTTCTTTTCCGGCAGGCACTTTTTTCTGCCGGGTGCTGAAAGAAACCGCAAGAAAACAAATCCGCAGAATTATAGCAAATTAATTGAAAATCATAAAAAAGAAAACCACCCCGGGGATGGTTTTCTTTGCTCTTTTCATAATCAGGCTTCCTGTGGCATTTCCGTGCTGTCTGTTTCCTGTTTCTGATCTTTCTCTTTCTTCAGTCCGAACATCGCGGCATAAAAAGCCGGCAGGACGATGATCGTCAGGAAGGTGGCGGCGAAGAGCCCGCCCATGATGGTGACGGCCATACCGCCGAACATCGGGTCGGGCAGCAGCGGAGCCATCCCCAGGATGGTGGTGCCGGCGGCCATCATCACAGGGATCGTCCTTGAGCGGGTGGCAATAATGATGGCTTCGTACTGCGACTTGCCGTTTTCCTGGATCTCCAGGTTGGCCTCGTCCAGCAGGACGATGGCGTTCTTGATGACCATCCCGACGAGTCCCAGCACACCCAGCAGGGCAAAGAAGTTGAAGAAGAGTCCCGACAGCAGGAATGCCGGTACGATGCCCAGCATGATCAGCGGGATCATGAAGAAGATCATCAGGACGGTCCGCCATTCGGCATAAAGGACCATCAGGATCGAGATGATCAGCAACACGGCGATGGGCAGCTTGCCGCCGATGGCTTCGTTGGTCATCTCCTGGGTGTATTTGATGCCGTCCCACCAGAGACGGTATCCCTGAGGCAGGGGGATCTGCGAGATCTTGGGGATCAGATATGCTTCCAGCTCGGCGTTGCCTACACCCAGCACAGGGTCGCACTGTGCGGCAATGGAGTACTGGCGGTTGTATTTGCGGATGACATAATTCTCGAAATCGAGATAGATGCTGTCGGTGATCTGCTCCAGGGGGATCAGCTTGCCCTGCGAGTTGAGGATGGGCAGGCTGCCCAGGTTGCCGTAGTTATAGTCGTTGCGGTTGCTGGCCTTCAGCAGGATGGGCATCACCCAGTTGTCTTCGCGGTACTGGCCGATGGTCTGGCCGTCGGTGAGACGCTGCAGGGCCCGCGCCATCTCGGTGCGGGTGACGTTGGCGATGCGGCCTTTGTTCTGGTTGTAGGCCGGCTCGATGGTCATCGTCTTCACCCCCCAGCTGTCACGTATGTTGATGGCCAGCGGGTCCTCCCGCATGATCGCCTTGGCTTTCTCAGCCAGACTGCGCAATACCTCCGGGTCGGGACCGTCGAAGG
>CAZYQV010000301.1:0-2965 GCA_964649775.1 uncultured Rikenellaceae bacterium | reverse complement strand
ATGTGCAACACGTCGAGCTGATCCTGGGCTATGAGGGCAATGCTTTTGCTACCACCGGCAACGCTGAGGAAGATATCCTCAGCATTACGGCTGTGCATCCCATGCGCCGCGAGGCGGTGGAGGAGCTGCTGCACAAAGCGGGAAAGGACTGGAGCCTGGTGGAACAGATGGAAAAAGAGGAAAAAGTGCGGGTCACCGAATACAACGGTCATACTTTTGTGATGCGGCGTCTGAGGAAAAACCTGGTAGTGTGACGAACGACGAACAATCACCATCTATATTCTCAACGACAACCGGCCGAAGCCCCTTTTCGGTTCCGAGCACGGCCTCTCCTGGCTGATCGAAGTGGAGGGGAAAAGGGTCCTTTTCGATACGGGGCCTTCGGACATCTTTCTGCACAACGCCCAAAAAATGGGTGTGTCGCTGGATGATGTGGATACGGTCGTGTTGAGTCACGGTCACTATGATCACGGCAACGGCCTGCCGTGGTTACAGCGGGATCCACGCCGGCAGCTGATCTGTCATCCGTCAGCTTTCGACCCCAAATATCACAGGGGTGACCGCACCTGGCTGGGATTGCCCCTGACACGGGAAGAGGCGGAGAGGATCTTTGATCTGACCGCCACAAAGGATCCTTACCGGGTGACGGAGAAGATCCTTTTTCTGGGGGAGATCCCGCGACGCAACGATTTTGAGTCGAAACATACCTCTTTTGCCACGGGTGACGGATCACCCGATTTTATGGCCGATGACAGCGGCATTGCCGTGACCACCTCCCGGGGACTGGTTGTGATCACGGGCTGTGGTCATGCGGGTATATGCAACACCGTGGCTCATGCCCGCGAGGTGACCGGGGTGGAAGAGGTGTTTGCCGTGATGGGCGGCTTTCATCTGAAAGAGGATGATGAGGTGACCCGCCAGACCGTACGGTGGCTGAAAGAGAATGGAGTACATCAGGCATTCCCCTCCCACTGCACCGAGCTGCCGGCGCTGGCACGTTTTTATGAACATTTTAATAATACATTTATCCGGTCGGGGGATGTGATAGAGATGTAAGTCGAAAGGTCGGAGAGGAGATGGTTCTGATTTTTTTAACCTCGTCAATATCCAAATGGGCGGAGAGAAAACACCGGAAGAGGAGCTGCAACAAGTCATAGGAGAGCTGGAGAAGCATCCGGATGATATGGCCCTGATGCGAAGGCGGGCGGTGTTGTTGCAACAGACCGGACAATACGGTGAAGCCCTCAACCAGTGGTTAAGGATCAGGGAAATACTCCCGAAAGACCGGGAGGCCCGCGAACGTATCCTCTATCTTGAGACCATCCTGAAATTCATCAACCGCGATATCTTTTCCGATCCCAACACCCACCATGATCCCTGGCTGGAGTGATGCTTTTCTGCCGGGAGTTATTTTTTTTATTCCATTTGTTACATTTTTAGGCATTTAATCGCGCAATCTTGCGTATTTTTGTTTTCTTTAATTTCAATAATGTATTTATCATGATCCGGAAAATGTCTGTTGCAACGCTTATACTGGTATTGTTCTCTCTCATTTCCTGTTCACACGAGGTGGATCCTCCCGCGCCGCTGATGCCGGTGCCGTCGTCACGGCAGCTCGCCTGGCAGCATCTGGAGTTCTATGCTTTTACACATTTTACGGTGAATACCTTTACCGACAAAGAGTGGGGTTACGGCGATGAGCCGGAGAAGGTGTTCAATCCCACCGACCTGGATTGTAACCAGTGGGCACAGGTGGTCAAAGAGGCCGGCATGAAGGGGATCATCATCACGGCCAAGCATCATGACGGTTTCTGTCTGTGGCCTTCGAAGTATACCGAACACTCGGTGAAGAACTCCCCCTGGAAAGACGGCAAAGGCGATGTGGTGAAAGAACTGTCGGAGGCCTGTAAGGCCGCCGGACTGAAGTTTGGGGTGTACCTCTCTCCCTGGGACCGCAACAGTGCGTTGTACGGCACGCCGGAGTATATCACCTATTACCGCAACCAGCTGGAAGAGCTGCTCACCAACTACGGACCTGTGTTCGAGGTGTGGTTCGACGGTGCCAACGGCGGGACAGGGTATTACGGCGGTGCCCGGGAAGAACGGAAGATCGACCGCAAGACATACTACGACTGGCCCAACACACGCAAGATCGTGCGGGAGCTGCAGCCCGGTGCCGTGATGTTCAGCGATGCAGGTCCCGATGTGCGGTGGGTGGGCAACGAGAAAGGCATTGCCGGCGAGACCAACTGGTCGATGATCAACAAAGATGAGTTCGCACCCGGTATTGCCGACCAGAAGGTGTTGAACCGGGGTTTGGAAGACGGGAAAGACTGGGTGCCGGCAGAATGCGATGTATCCATACGCCCCGGCTGGTTTTATCACAAGAGCCAGGACAACAAACTGAAAAGTGTGAACCAGCTGGTGGATATCTATATGAAGTCAGTGGGCCGCAACGGCAGTTTTCTGCTGAACCTTCCGCCCGACCGTACCGGCAGGATCAACGACCACGATGTGCAGCGCCTGAAAGAGTTCCGCAAAGCCCTGGACGAGATCTTTGCCCGCAACCTGGCCGCAGGAAAACATGTTTCGGCCGGTACCTGGCGGGGAAAGAGTGACAGATATTCTCCGGGAAATGTTACGGACGGGAAGGAAGAGACCTACTGGTGTACCGACGAGGAAGTGAAAAACGGCGTTCTGACACTCGACATGGGGCAGCGGCAGGAGGTAAACCTTATACTCCTGCAGGAATATATCGCCCTGGGACAGCGGGTGAAAAGTTTTAAGGTGGAGGTGCTCGTGGATGGCAACTGGGAGGAAGTGGCTGCCGGGACCACCGTCGGTTACAAACGCATCCTCCATTTTCCACCGGTGAAGACGAACAAGATACGCGTCACCATCCTTGATGCCAGGGCCTGTCCCCTTATCAACAACATAGAGGTGTACCGGGCTCCTGAGAAATATT
>CAZYQV010000300.1:0-7311 GCA_964649775.1 uncultured Rikenellaceae bacterium | reverse complement strand
TCGATGCGCACCATATCCTGCTGTTGCTGGTCAACTACCTGGCGGGCAGGAAGAGGATGAAAGGACGGGTGATCACCGGCTACAGCACCACCGTCATGCTCGACAGGCTGTGCCGTCATTACGGTCTGGAGGTACAGCGTGTGCCGGCCGGTTTCAAGAGCATCTCCCCGGCCATGCATCAGGAGCAGGTGCTCCTGGGGGGTGAGGAGAGCGGCAGCATAGCGCTGGCCACGCATATCCCCGAAAGGGACGGCATCTGGGTGGCCATGACCATCCTGCAATATATGCACGAGACAGGGAAAGACATCCGCAGGCTGCTGGAAGAAACACTGCAGCTGACAGGTCCTTTCGCCTGTGAGAGGGTGGACTTCCCCATGTCGCCCGGCGAGATACGCAACGTCATGAGGAAATGCAGGGAAGGGGAGTTTGAACGCTTCGGGGAGTTCAGGGTAACCCACACCCTTGAGTTCGATGGCTATAAGTACTTCTTCAACGAACAGGAATGGCTGATGATCCGTCCCTCGGGCACCGAGAATGTGTTGCGTCTCTATGCCGAAGGGAAAGACCGGCAGCGCGTGGAGGAGATCCTCAAAGCGGCTTATGAGACACTGTCGCTGGTGAACGGGAAAAAATGATGCCGTTGCAGAGGGAGATCATTTGGAGACCCTGAAAAGATAAGCCAGGCCGAACACCCACGAAGAGCCATTCATATATGTGTCGGTCCGTGCACCTTTCCTGTTGAAGAGATAATGTGTGTTGAGATAATTGATCTTCGCTCTGAACTGATGTCTTCCTGTCAGGAAAGAGACCCCCGCACCGCCGGTAAAGCTGAGGCGCGAAGAGCCCGGCTCTATCTCGCTCGTCCCCGAGTAGGGTATGGTGATCGTCGTATTGCTGCCTGCCAGGAACATCGGGACAAGACCTCCTTCCACAAAAGGCCGCAGAGAGCTCTTTAGACGGGGTACAAACCTGACAAGAAGAGGTATGTATACGTCTGACCTGTTGACGTCGAAGGTCATTTCCCCATCCTCCAGGGTCCCGCTGATGGTGGTGTGGCCCACCCCCGTTTCAAACTCTACCGACCTGTTGAAATTCATGATAAGGAGGAAAGCCAGGTCGGTTCCTCCTCCCGGGGTGAAGTCATCTGTGGGGTAGCGGTAGCTGTCATCGGCGAAATGCAGTTTAGAGAGGTTATATCCTGCCGACACCCCCATGGATAACCGGATGTTGTACCTCATGCGTGTGCGGGAGTATTTGCCGGGTTCGACACAGGGACCGTATTTGTAGATCAGGTTGGACAGTGAGACGGCATCATAGTAGCTCTTCTCCGGTTTTACGGAGGGACAGCCGGTGAAGTATTTTTTCAGGAACGAGACATGATCGCCGGGAGGGATGGGCAGGATCTTGTTGTCTCTCAGTTTGAGGTAATAAAGTGTCTTTCCCTCTGCATTGATCCCTTCGAGAAGAGTGTAATAGCCGAAGGTGACACGGTGCAGGAACACCTGTTGTGAGTCGGTGCCCTGGCGGACAAAAAAAGGTTGCAGATATTTTTCCCCCACATAGGCTTTTTGTACGCGGTCAGGCCCGAAGGTGCCGGTGGAGGAGGCCCCTTCCATGATCAGGGTGATGCCGTGGAGGTTGGTGTGTGCCGGGTCGTTGAGGCATTTGCCTTTGATGGTATCGCCGGTCACGGTGATGATGGTGGCGGGGACTGTTTTTTGTGCAGGAAGGGAGGAAGGGAAAAGGAGCAGGGAGAAGACCAGCAGAAAAGCACGGTGCCCGCTTAAGGTAACACGAGTATTTTTCATCTGTCCTGAATTTTATGTTGAAAATAATAAATTTCCCGGACAAAATTATCTTCTCAAAAAAAAAATGATCATAGGGTAATCACTTCCCTGTCGAGGAGGATGTTGAATTTTCCTTTTACCGTGGCTGCAATTTTTTCTGCAAATCTGTCGATCTCTGTGCCGGTGGCCTTTCCGTCGCTGACGATCACCAGGGGCTGGCGGGGCCATGTGCCGCAGTGGCCCTCCTGTATCCCTTTCATGCCGCTCTGTTCGATGAGCCAGGCGGCGGGGATCTTGTACTTTCCTGCTTTGACAGGGTGGAAAGGTATGGCGGGGTACTCCCTCCGGAGCTTATCCAGTTGTGTTTTTCCGGTCACGGGGTTTTTAAAGAAGCTGCCGGCGTTGCCGGTCTCTGCCGGGTCGGGCAGTTTGCTGCGACGGATGCGGATGACGGCCTCGCGCACGGCAGGGAGGTCCGGCTCCTTCATCCCCTGCAGCGCCTCGCGGAGGGCGGGGTAGGAGAGGTTGAGCCTGTGTTTTTTGCTGAAACGGAAGGTCACCTGTGTGATGAAGAACGTGCCGGAGGGCATGTGTTTGAATATGCTGTCGCGGTAGCCGAAACGACATGCCCCGGCGGGGAAAACCTTTTTTTCGCCGCTCTGCATGTCGACACCTTCCACTGCGACGATGAGGTCCTGCACTTCGGCGCCGTAGGCCCCTATGTTCTGCACGGCTGCCGCACCCACGGTGCCGGGGATCAGTGAGAGGTTCTCCGCGCCGTACCAACGCTGCAGCACCGCAAAACGTACCAGGTCGTCCCACATCTCTCCCGAGGCGGCACGGACGGTCACCTCCTCGGCGTCCTCCCGGAGCACTCTTATCCCCTGCAGGCGGTTGTGCAGCACGGTGCCGGGGTAGTCGCGGGTGAAGAGGATGTTGCTGCCGCTGCCGAGGATCAGGAGGGGACGGTGGTGCAGGAGGCCTGCGGAGAGGGCCTCGTGAAGGGTCTCCTCGTCCGCCACCTCCAGGAAAAAGGCAGCCCTCGCCTCCACGCCGAAAGTGTTGTAAGGCTGCAGGGAGATATCCGTGCGGAAGAGGTTTGCTGACAAGGGTGTCGTTGTTTTACGGTGGCTCTCCGGGGTTCAGGGTTATTTGAGGATGAAATGGTAGGTGATCGTTCCTTTCTGGTAAGCGGGGGCGTCGGGTTTGCGGTCGAACGTGGAGGCGAGGGCTGCCTTTTTGGCCACTTTCAGCAGGTAGTCGTTGAGGGTGGTGGAGCCCTTCACGCCGGGGATGGCTTTGGTGACCTTGCCGTTGCGGTCGACGGTCACCTCCACGACGACGACGCCCTCCTCCTGGTAGTTGTACTGGGGTTTGGGCAGCTTGAGGGGCTTGCGTCCTGCCAGGCTGTAGGAGATACCTTTGCCGCCGCCGCCGGGGGTTCCGCTGTGGGCGCCTGCCTGGGGCGAGCCCTCTTTGACGCCCTGGTTGCCCCGGCCGCCTGTCTCGCCTTCCGATTTGGTGTCGGCAGTGCCCCGGGCGTTGGAAAAAGCGTTCTTCGTACGGTTCAGGATCTCCTGTTTCTTGCGCTCCTCGGCCTCGCGGCGTTTGCGTTCTTCCTCCTCACGGCGCCGGCGCTCTTCTTCGGCCTTGCGTTTGCGTTCCAGCTCCTCCTGTGCCTTTTTCTTCGCCAGCTCTTCCTCCCTTTTCTTGCGCAGCTCCTCGGCCGTGGGCTTGTCGGGCTCTTTCTTTTTGCCGCTCTCCACGGCGGCGGCCTCCTCGATGTCCTGGGTGACGATCTTCTCTTTCGGCTGTTGCACCTCCTCTTTCCTGGGCTCTTCACGTACGGGCGGGGGTGTGCTGGGAGGAGGCGTGGGAGACGGCTCCACCAGGCCGCTGCCCCCCTGGTCGGTGCCGAAGTTGATCAGCAGCGCCTGCTCCTCAGGCAGAGGGAGGGGGGTGTGGAACCCGAAAAGGACCAACAGGAGCACCAGGCCACTGTGGAAAAGGATGGTGGCGACGATACCTCGCGTATGTTTTTCCTCTCCGGTCATGGGTTTATCGTGCGGTGGTAGCCAGCACCAGTTTGTACCCGTTGCGTTTGGCGATGTTCATCACATCCACCACGTATTGTACAGGTATGTTCCTGTCGACATGCAGGGAGATATAGATGTCCCTGTTGTTGCCTATCTTACGCTTCAGCGTGGGCTCCAGATCGTTGAAGCTGACCTGTTTGTCTTCGATATAATACTTCAGGTCCTTGGTGATGGAGACCGTCGTGAAGGGCTTGGCAGAGGTCTGGTTGGCGCTGCGCGGCAGCAGCAGTTTCAGTGCCGTGGGGCTGATCAGCGTGGAGGAGATCATGAAAAAGATCAGCAGCAGGAAGATGATGTCGGTCATCCCTGACATGCTGAAGCTCGGACTGATCTTATTTCTGGATTCTATGGCCATGACAGTTCATTGTGTTGAGGGGTCACTCTTCGTCGACGGGTTCGTTGAGGATGTCCATGAACTCCGAGGTGCGGGCTTCGAGGAGGAAGACCACCTTCTCCACGCGTGCCACGAGGATGTTGTAAGCGAAGTAGGCGATGATCCCGACGATCAGCCCGGCGACGGTGGTGATCAGGGCGGTGTAGATGCCGTCGGAGAGGGTGGTGATGTCTACGTTGTTGCCGGCGTTGGCCATGTCGTAGAAGGCTTTGATCATGCCGATGACGGTGCCCAGGAACCCCAGCATGGGGGCGCCGCCGGCGACGGTGGCCAGGGCGGCCAGGCCTTTCTCGAGGTTGTAGATCTCCAGACGCCCGGCATTCTCGATGGCGGCATGCACATCCTGTATGGGCCGGCCGATGAGACGGATGCCCTTGCCCAGCATGCGGGCCACGGGATGGTCCTGCGACTCACACAGCGTCAGCGCCGACTCGATCTTGCCCTCGTGGATATAGTCCTTGATGCGGTTCATCAGGGTGGTGTCTTCCCTGGCTGCGCGCCGTATCACGAAGAAACGGTCGAAAAAGATGTAAATGGCGATCAGCGAGAGGAAGAAGATCAGCAGGTTGACCCATCCTCCTTTCATGGCAAGGTCCCAGTACGACATGGTCAGCTCGCCCGCCTGGCCGGAGGTGTCGGCCACGGAGATCTGTGCAAGAATCATCATTGAGTTCATAGATTATACATTTACGACGAAATTATAAAAAAAACGGGATATAACAGATAATATTACATCCCGTTTCCTGTATGCTGTCAAAATACATTATTTTATCAGGTAATAGACGAGTGATCCGGCGAAGAATCCCGAAAGGGCCAGCAGGCTCATCCTTTTCAGGTACCAGATGAAGTCGATCTTCTCCAGGCCCATGGCGGCCACGCCGGCGGCCGAGCCGATGATGAGGATGCTTCCGCCCGTACCGGCCGTATAGGCCAGGAACTCCCAGAAGAGGCCGTCCTGGACGAACATCTTTGCCCACTCGAGGGTGGCCGGGTCGGTGATCTGTGCCAGCGACAGGGTGTCGTGGACGGGGTACATGCCCATGCCGGCGGCCGTCAGCGGCACGTTGTCGACGATGGACGAGAGGATACCGATGGCCATGTCGATGTAGTAGATGTTGTGCAGTTTCTCATCCAGGTACTGTGCCAGCATGTGGAGCAGTCCGGCCGACTGCAGGGCGGCGACAGCCATGAGGATACCCAGGAAGAAGAAGATGGTCGGGGCGTCCACCTTGCGCAGTATGTTGGTGATCATGCCCTGTTTTTTCTTCTCCGGCGGGGAGGTGTGGTGCATCAGGTCGGTGATGATCCACAGGATAGAGAGACCGCCCAGCATGCCCATGTAAGGGGGCAGGTGGGTGAAGGTCTTGAAGACAGGCACCGACAGCAGGGCGCCGACGCCCAGGAAGAAGATCAGCTTTTGTTCTCTGGCCGAGTTGTCCATCTGTGCCGGCATATCGGCCTGGCTGGGCAGCTCGAAGTTGCCTTTCTCGAAGAAAGAGACGATGATCAGCGGTATCAGCATGTTCACCAGGCTGACCAGGAAGATGCCCTTGATGATGCCCCAGGCCGTGATCTGGCCTCCTATCCATAGCATGATGGTCGTCACGTCCCCGATGGGTGACCAGGCGCCGCCGGCGTTGGCCGCGATGACGATCATGCTGGCGAAGAACCAGCGGTCTTTTTTCTCCTTGATGAGCTTGTTCAGCAGCGTGACCATCACGATGGTGGTGGTCAGGTTGTCAAGGGCTGCCGACATGAAGAAGGTGATGAAGCTGAGGATCCACAGGAGCTTGACCTTGTTGGTGGTCTTGATCCTGTCGGTGATCAGGCGGAAACCGTTATGCGAGTCAATGGTCTCGACGATGGTCATAGCGCCGAAGAGGAAGAACAGGATCTCGGCCGTGTCTCCCAGGTGTTCGATGATCTCATGCTCGACGATGAACCTTCTGAACTGTTCATGCAGGGGCAGCTGTTTGACCTCAGGGAACCGCTGGAGGAACTCTTCGAAAAAATGGTTCCCCGGCAGGATCTCTCCCGCACCAAAGATCAGGATGACCCAGAGCAATACGCTTAACAGCAGGGCCGATGCCGCTTTATCCACTTTGATCGGATGTTCCAGGGCGATGGCCGTATACCCCAGGATGAACACGATGACCAGCAAAACTAACATTGACATAACCAATACGTTTTAGGCGTTTAGAATTTTGTAAAAAACGCAGCGAAAATAGTTTCTTGCGGTCAGTTTTCCAAATAAAAAAGAATATTGTGCATGAGACAGTTCCGGAAAAGGAGGTCCTGGCGGGGGAGGGACCGGCTAATTTTCTTTTTCCTTTTTCTTTTTCTTCCCTGAGGAGCTGTTCCCCTCTTCTTCGTCTTTTTTGCCGAACAGCTTCTGCCAGTATCCTTTGAAGAGCTTGTCCCATGAGCTGAACTCTTCGCGGTAAAAGATACCGATGCCGTTGGTGTAAGGGGCTGTCTCGTAGAGATAGTTGTCGTTGGCGCGGGTGAACGCTTTGACACGCAGCTTGCCGTTGCGGGTGATCTTCACCTCCACCTGGAAGTCTCCCACGATGTTGCTGCTGTTCTGTGTGGTGGTGTTGTTCTGGGGGTTGAAGTCGATGTTGCCGTTGATGGACACCCTGTCGTTGAGCAGCTGTGTGGAGAGGGCCACCTCCACCTGCTCGGAGGTGACCTCATCGCCGGGATGATAGGAGAAGCCCACGTCGAAGTCTTTGCTTATCTGCGAGAGCCACGAGCTGAGCTGGTTGGAGAGCACCTCGGTGGTGGTGACACCCAGCACATTGGCACTTCCGAAGGAGGATTGCTGGCTGTAGACAGGGTTGGGGTAGAAACTGTTGATGATCAGCAACGAGAGGAACTGTTTGCTCATCTCTTCCTCGGAGCTCATGGAGTTACGTACTTTCGACCGTGTGTCTTCGTCCACCGTGGGCAGCTCAATATTAAAACCTATCTGGGGATTGTTCAGACTCCCTTTCAGTAAGATCTGACACTCGACAGGCACCCTTTTTTTGTA
>CAZYQV010000299.1:0-4023 GCA_964649775.1 uncultured Rikenellaceae bacterium | reverse complement strand
TGCAATGATCACGGCCAGCACGATGGTCAGGAGGATCAGCACCACCATGTAGTTGACGATACCCACGATCATGTTGGAGATCTCGCGGGTCAGCACATACTGCTTGGTGAAATAGGGCAGGTTGAGATAGGCCAGCAGATGACCTTCATTGTTGAGGAAAGGCATGTATGCAGAAAGATATTCAAGATCCCCAAGGGATTCTTTGTGGATGAACTCCGACTCCTCCAATACCGACATGTGGTAAAAAGCCTCCTCATTCATCCGGTTGCCGGCCAGTCTCTCCCGGAAGATCTCGGGCCGGGAGGTCGCCAGCAGCGTCCCTGTGGAGTCATACAGGTTAATGTCCGAGTAGAAGACATTCGAGAACTTGACCATCAGGTCGTTGAGCGTGGGATATCCCGGAGAGGTCCAGTCTTTGTCCAGCCGGCTCTCATAGCTGAGCTTGTGCTCCAGCTCAACATACACACTCAGGATCTTTTCGGAGAGGTTTTTGTAATGATTGGCACGAAACTGCCGGATGTTATAAACGATTGAGAAAGTACCGATCAGCACCAGGGTGAATAACAACATCGAGATGGTCCACAGCATGATCTTTTGCTTGAGCAGCACAGGACGCAGATACACCCGCACACGGAAAAGGCTCCGGCTAAATACCATCAGGTAGATGAGGAAGAAAAAGATGAAAAAGTAGGAGAAAGAGACCAGGTAATCTTTAAAGTGCCTCACCGGCACACTGAGGATTACTGTCACAGGACTGTTCTCGTGATATACCAGATGCATATAACCGTTGCGCTGCACAAAAGAAAAAGGCCCCTGTGCCTGAACCAAAAAATCCTTGTCCGTGAGCGCATAGGAATAGCTCCCGTTCTGGGCCACCAGCCGGTCATCATAATATTTGGCATAAGAATAGGGTGCAGGGATCATCTCCCTTGAGGTGGTCTCGTCCAGCAGCAGCTCGGGGTAGCCCAGCTGCTCATAGAGCAGACGCGAATCAAGCTGGATGTACAGGCCGTTGCTGTCCCCCGCCGCCGAAGGATAGTAAAACGCCCCGAAGTAGGTGATCTGACCATTCTGGTAATCCAGATAATAAAAACGGCTGTCACGCAGAGGCGTACCTATCTCCTCGGTGAGGGTGGAGAAAAAGCCGGAACAGGACTCCTCTTTTTCATCGTTCACCATGATGATATCCCCGGGGTTGCACAGGTAGACCGAGAGGTCATATTTGTTCCAGTAGCCCTTGAAATATTTCATGGTCAGGTAGTCGTGCACATTGCTCACATCCTGCCGCCGGAAAGAGGATTTCCGCATGATATAATGCAGTTCGGGGTCGCCGGTGATCTTATCGCTGATCTCTTTGATCATCAGCTCGGCCACGGGATCATGCTCGGCGCCCAGACCAACGGCCAGCACTTTCATATTCTCTTTTTCCTTTTCGAACGACTGGTTCAGGACGAACCAGGCAGAGAAAAGACCCGACACGAAGGCTGTCATGATCAGTCCCGCATACACCGATTTCTGTCTGAGCCATAAGGCGACAACAAAAAGGAGGAAAGCCAGCAGTTCAGGCCAACGCGCATGGTAACCCAGCAGAAAACGGGCAGCCAGGAAAGAGAGAATGATGGCCGCCGCCATCGTCATCACAGACCGCACGGCAGGTCGCCCGGCCACCTGCAACACCTTGTCTGTCAGGAGGAGAAAAGAGAGCGCCAGCATGCCCACCGCAAGAAAACCGGCCACCGAATGAGCATTCACGTTCAGGATGTGGAAAGGCTCAAAACTGAGGCTGGAGTTCATGATCAGATAGTACATCACCTCCACGATCGTGAAAAACAACAGGGAAGTGAAGAGGGAACCCCCGAAAAGGCGGAGCATCCCCCTCATATCTTTTCCTCCCTCGGTGGTACGGACGACCAGCCAGTAGAGATAACTGAAAGAGAAAGAGAAAAGAGAGATAGCGAACAACACCCCCAGCGAGGGGATCCAGTCGGAAATGGCAAAAGAATAGGGAGAGAAAAGCGGCAGGGAAAAAACCGACCGGGGCACCTCATACCGCACCATCAGCAAATAGATACCCCCGAAAACCACAAAGGCCAGCAATAGGATCCAGCCGCGACCCTGCCGCCTGCTGCGGACATACCCCACCATCCAGAGAAAAAAGAAAAGGAAAGCCCCCAGATAGAAAAAAGCGGAGACCAGCCGGATCAGCAAAGGATCGTTCCTGCCCTCCGGCACAAGACTGAAAAGGAACTCCCCCCCGGAAGAAACCACAGGAAACCCGTTTTCCACAGGGACAGTGGAAAGACGGTAACGGTCCCCCAGCCCTGCCCCCCTGAAAAAACGGGGCTTCAGATACCTGTTCTCATACGTGTACTCCCGCCGGATAAGCTGGTATCCCAGGACCGTCAGGGAATCCCTGTGTATAACATGAACCAGATACCATCCGTTACCCACATAGTCGAGCACGGGCGTTTTCTTCTTCGCGACACCCGTCCTCTGAAAAGTGACCGTATTGTCGCTCCAGTAGACGAGCGAATCCCTCACCAGCAGGAACAGGGCGATCTGTTTTTTCTCCAGTGTCATCCGCTCTTTCTCATCCAGCACCTCCAGGTAGTTGCCCTTCATCGAAGCAACTTTTGTCTCCATCCTCGCCATCCATCGCTCCATGAAATTCTCCCGCTCGATCACCTTTTTCTGAAAATGTTCGAGCAACACTTTCCTGTGCACCCGTTTTATTTCCCTGCTCTCAAGAAACATGGCCAGAAAAAGGGAAAAGAGTGCCAGTACAATAAAACGATAATGATATTTGTTCCCCGACAGTCTCATGCTTTCATTGGTGATGGTAAGGTTCCCCGTGAATGATCGTAAAAGCCCTGTACAGCTGCTCCATCAGCAAAATACGTACCACCTGATGGGAAAAAGTCATGGCAGAGAGCCGCAACACCAGGTCGGCCCGGTCGAAAACCATCCGGCTGACACCGTAGGCACCCCCGACAGCGATCACAATGTTCTTGCCCCCTTCGTTCATCTTGCGCTGCAACAAAGCAGCAAAACCGGTCGACCCCATCTCACTGCCCCGCTCATCCAGAAGAATGAAAAACGCACCTTCCCCCACCGCCCGGAGGATCATTTCCCCCTCCCTGCGCTTCAGCTGTTCCCGCTCTTTTATGCCTTTCACCGCCGGCAGCACCTTTATCTCAAATGGGAGATACCTGCGGAGCCTTCTCTCATAACCCGCAATACCTTCTTCCAGGTAACGCTCACTCGTTTTTCCTGTAAATATGACGGTTATCTTCATTATCCTCCATCTCACCAAACTCCGGGAGGACGCCATAAATACCTATTTAAATAGGTATTTTATTAGGTATTTAAATAGCTATTTAAATACCTATTTTTCTCCAACAGCGGAGCAGGTATTTTAAACGGTTAAAATACTCATTTTTCCCGTATTATGTGCTGTCCCCCTTTGAGAGTTGATCCGATTGCAAATTATTTACTAAATTGCAGCCTGTGAAATGGTTCGGTTTTTGATGATCAGAGAGGGGTTATACAGTTGTCCGAAAGATAAGAAATGAAAGATAGGGGAATAATAAAAGGATATTTTGTTTTTTTCCTGTTGTTCGTGGTCATGATCCATGAAGGACAGGCGCAGGCGTCGAAAGTCATCCCTGAGGGGATCATTGCGGCGATCCGCATGGGGGATGCCAACAAGCTTTCTCCCTGGTTCAACAGTTCCGTGCAGCTGATCATCCTGGAGAAAGAGAATGTTTACAGCCGTTCGCAGGCCACCATGATCATGAAAGACTTTTTCAAGAAGCATCCTCCCAAAAGCTTTACGATCATCCATGAAGGGGGGAAGCCCAAAGCCCGTTTCGGCATCGGTTTGCTGAAGACCTCCGACCAGACCTACCGCATCTACCTGCTTATCAAGCCGGACAATAACAAGTCTGTCATTCTACAGTTAAGAATAGAGAAAGAAAATGGATGATCTTGAAAGGTTTCTCCGCAATGCCATCCTCGAAGACG
>CAZYQV010000298.1:0-6414 GCA_964649775.1 uncultured Rikenellaceae bacterium | reverse complement strand
GACTGGATGTGGATACGGCCCTTTGAAAGACGCGGATGCATCGGCTGTCATGAGGACCCCGAACTGGCCCCCGACAATGTGGTTCCTATGGCGATCAATTATTTCCCGGTGGTGGTGCCGGTGGATACCACGAAAGAGCTGCAAAGAGGTGAAACATTCCATCTGGGAAAAATGCATTGATAATATGTTCGTGAAAAAAGGATTACAAACAGACAGATAAAGATAGTTTGCCGGGTGCCGGAGAAACAACACAAAGGTGAGGCACCTTCGGGAGAAAAAGTATTGGAGGAACAAACGGTTACGGAAATGAAAAGGAAAAGGTGGATCTATTTGCTGGTTGTGATTGGTGTCTTGGGATTGTTTTCCATTCCTGCCCACAAGGCTGCCAGAAAACATGTGAACTATATGACGGCGGTGGATAATCATCCCCTCTCCTGCACCCGCTGCCATCTGCACATGGCCAATGAAGGTCCCTTGTACAAGGCTGTCAACAAGACCTACCGTTCTCCTTTCAATCTGGCCATCTCGCCCGACGGCAACAAGCTGTACGTGGTGGCCCAGGAGAGCAGTGACCTGCTGGTCGTCGACAACCGCGAGGGGAAGGTCACCGGCGTCCTGCCGGTAGGCAAGCAGCCCCACAGTGTGGTATTGACCCGTGACGGCAAGACGGCTTTTGTCAGCAACCAGTGGGCCGACAATGTTTTCCGCATCGACCTGGCTTCACTGAAGGTCACCGACACACTGAAAACCGGCAATGCTCCGGCGGGAATGACGCTGAGCAATGACGACCGGTATCTGTATGTGGTAAATTCCTATTCCAACGAGATCTCTATCTTCGATCTCACCACCGGTGAGGAGGTCAAGAGGCTGCTGGCCGGGAACAACCCTACCGGCATAGCCGTCTCCCCCGACGGCAAATGGGTGTATGTCTCCAGCCGGCGTATCCTGAAACGTCCCTACCGCAAGCCTATCAGCGTGGAGCTCACGGAGGTGGATGCCGTGCGGCAGCGGGTAAAAGCCCGCAAACTGTTCCACGACGCCTATATCATGGAGAACGTGGCTTTCACTCCTTCCGGCGATATGGCCGTGGCCACCCTCATACGCCCCAAGAACCTGGTGCCCTCGATACAGGTGGAGGAAGGTTTCATGATGACCCACGGCTTCGGCATCATCGAGCCCGGCGATACCGGCAGGATCATCCAGCTCCTCACCGACGAGCCCAACTCGTACTATTCGGATCCTTTCGACATCGTCGTATCTCCCGACGGCAGGAGAGCATACATCTCCAGCTCGGGCGTGGACAGGGTACAGGTGATCGATCTCGATAAGGTGAGGGAGCTGATCGCCGGGGCCACCGACGAGGAGCTGAAAATGTATGCCAACCACAGGGGGCTCAGCGAAAAATATGTGATCACCCGTATACCGGTAGGTGCCAACCCCAAGGGCATGGTGCTCTCACCCGACGGCAAGTACCTGTACGTGGCCGAACGGCTGGATGACAAGATAGGTGTGATCAACACAGAGACCTTCGAGCTGGAAAGGGAGATCGGTCTGGACGGTCCGCGCAGGGTCACGGTGGCCCGCCGCGGCAGGCAGGTGTTCAACAATGCCGGCGGCACCTTCCAGAACCAGTATGCCTGCTACACCTGCCATCCCGATGCCGGGGAAGACGGTCTGGTGTATAACATGGCAGGCGTGGGCATGGGGCGGAACGTCACCAACACACAGACCCTGCGGGATGTGGGGGACATCCCTCCCTATAAGTGGAACGGCCATAACCAGAGCGTCTACAAACAGGACGGCATGCGTTTCTCCACCTTCCTCACCCGCACGGAGCCTTTCAACTTCGACGACCTGGATGCCCTGGCCTCATATATCATGACCGGCATCAAGAACCCGCCCAACCTGCGGTACAACCCCGACGGACAGCTGACAGCGGCACAGAAAAGAGGGGAAAAGATCTTCTTCCGCACCCATACCAACTGCGGCAAAGACATCCCTTACAGGAGCCGTTGTTATGTATGTCATCCTCCGCCGGACTTTACGGACAAGCTGCTGGAAAATGTGGGATCCCTGTCGGAGACAGATGATTCGATCCCCTTCGACACCCCTCAGCTGAACAACCTCTTCAATGCGGAGCCTTATCTGCATGACGGCAGGGCAAAAACACTTGAGGAGATATGGACGACTTATGATCCCGGTGACCGTCACGGCATCACCAGCGACATGACGAAAGACCAGCTGAACGATCTCGTAGAGTTCCTGAAGTCATTGCGGGATGCAAAATATTATTCAAAATATTATTCAGAAGAATACAAACCGCTGCTGAAAGAGTTATACAAGCACAATTACTATTACGATCTGAGGAACGGAAGCAGCACAGAAGAAGAAAACAAACATTAAATCAATACATTATGGTCAACAGTAGTTTTTTTAAAGGCGTAAAAATTCTCTTCATCACTCTCCTCGTGCTTATCGTGAGCGCCTTCACGACGGTCACGGACAGGGAAGGGAAAGCCGGTACGGGGGATCCCGGCATACCGGCGGGTAAAGATTATTCCGCCATACTCAAGGCGGCAGGTGACATGCCGGTGTACGGCAACTGGAGATCTTTTACTAAAAAAGACGGACTGCCTGCAGACAAAGCTTATTGTGTCCGTATTGACGGCGACAGGGTGCTGGTAGGCACCAGTGGCGGGCTGGCCGTTTATGAGAACGGGAAATGGACCAACTACACTACCAAGGATGGTCTGGGTCATAACGGCGTGCTGGCCATTGACGTCAGTCCGTTGACCGGCGATGTGTGGCTGGGCACGCTGGGCGGACTGACCCGCTGGTCGGCCGGTCAGTTCTATACCTTCACGCAGCTCAACAGCGGGATGCCCAACGACGTGATCTACTCGGTCACCTGTGACGGGAAAGATGTGTGGGTGGCCACCGGCGGGGGTGCCGGACACTATGACACGTATAAAGACCAGTGGGAGATTTATATGGAGCGCAATGCCCCCATGCATGAGCCCTGGACGTACGGTGTCTGCGCCGGCGGTGGCAAGATATGGATCGCAGCCTGGGGCGGCGGCATCATCGAGTTCAATAAAAAAACAAAGAAATTCAGGGATTATATCGACCCCGACGAGCAGATGGAGCTGGATGTCTTCCCCGACGACGGCGTGGTCCACGACATCACCACAGGCGTCTCCTGGTCCGACGGCATCCTCTGGGTCGCCACCTATTTCGGTGTGAACCGTTATGACGGAGTGCACTGGAAGACCTATTTCGACCATGACTCAGGGCTGCTGAGCAACTTCAACAACTTCAACAGGGCCGTGGGTCCTGTGGTCTATTACTGCACTGACAAGGGACTGAGCACCTTCAACGGAAACACCTGGGTATCCTATCAGCGCAATGAGAACGGCTCCGGCGGAAAAGTATTCATCACCAACGGACCGAAACTGACGGAAGAGGGTGTCAAAACGACCTCTTATGCCGTGCCAACCTCCATCACCCATAACTTCGTGATCGGTGTCGACGCCGATGAGAACCAGGTATGGGTGGCTACTTCTCACGGTGTCAGCCGCGGAGAAAGAATAAAATAAGCTATTCAACGTAAATATTTAATTAATTTTTTGTATAATTTTACATTTATTAAATAACTAGAAAATGATTGAGACGAGAAAGATCCTGATCGACTTAAGCAAGTTGACGGACGGGGAAAAAGAAGAAATGAAACAACTGGGAATCCTGGACGACCTGAACCAGATCACCGAGAACCATAAAGAGATCGTTCAAACCGATACGAAGCCTTTGGAGAAATTTGCCGTTCATGCTCCCAATGTGATCAACGAAGCATATAACTATCAGAAGCCTTCCTCCTTTTCCAGGGCTCTCCGCTTTGATTTCGGAGGATACAAGGTGCTGATGATCTCGGGAACGGCCAGCGTGAACGACGAAGGGAAAGCCGAGCATATCGGGGATTTCAAGGCCCAGCTGTGGCGTACCTATGTAAACATCACCAATCTTCTGAAAGCAGAAGGGATGACCTGGCATGATGTGGTCAGAACGACCAACTATCTGCGTGACATTGAGAGAGACTATGAAGAGTTCAACAAGATCCGGACCACCTTCTACAACTGGCTCGGGCTGGATCCGCTGCCCGCCAGCACCGGCATACAGGCACGCCTCTGCTGGGAAACGCTGCTGGTGGAAATCGAAGCCATCGCGATCAGAAAGTATTAAACTTAATTAATTTAGTAATATGAAAAAGGTTATTTACCCTTTGTTTCTCATGTTCTTCCTGGCTCTCCCCCTGCTCTCTTCGGGCCAGGAGAAAAAAAGGAACTATGCCAACACACCGGATGACATGGTGCCTTACGGCAGGTTCCAGAAAGCCTATATCAACTTTTTCGATGAGCCCCAGCCTTTTCTCGGGGCAGGACGCGAGAAACCGGAGCCCACAGACCTGAAAGAGGTGAGGATCGGTTTCCTCGGGCCGCTGGACAGCACTGCTCTGGTTCCTCAGGGGAAGATGATGCTGAAGGGATGCCAGCTGGCCATCGAGCAGGCCAATGCCCAGGGAGGGTACAAGGGTATTCCTTTCAAGCTGATGGTGCACAACGACTTCGGGCTGTGGGGTGCTGCCGCCAACAAGGTGGTGCAGATGTACGATGAGCATGTATGGGCTTTTCTGGGTTCTATCGACGACATCAACACCCATGTGGCCCTGCGCGCCACGCTGAAGCTGGAGATCCCCATGGTCAACTCGGGCGATCCGGACCCCACCTTGTGTGAGACACGTATCCCCTGGATGATCCACGTGATCTCCGACGACCGGCAGAGCTGCTACGCCCTGGCCGAGTACATCTACAAAAAGAAAAACCACAAGCGCATCGCCGTGATGCGGGTGGACAACCGTTACGGCCGCGTGGGGGTCAAAGAGTTCCGGGAAGCCGCCCGGCGTCTCGACCATCCCATCGTGCTGGAGAT
The DNA here is from genome assembly GCA_964649775.1 of uncultured Rikenellaceae bacterium. GTDB lineage: Bacteria > Bacteroidota > Bacteroidia > Bacteroidales > VadinHA17 > DRPN01. The sequence continues at coordinate 1,431 of CAZYQV010000298.1, read as the reverse complement.
ACGTTTCCTGGACGGTGACACCACCTTCGACAAACAGGTACAACGCATCAAGGACGTCAACCCCGATGGCATCCTCCTGTGGGGAAACGCCAAAGAATCCGCACTGATCGTCAACCAGCTGCGCAGAGAAGGGGTTGATGTGCCTATCTACGGATCCGACAGAATGGTAAGCCCCGAGTTCCTGGAAATCGCAGGAAAGAATGCCGAAGGGATCGTCACTACCTGCCAGTACAACCCCAAAGCCGATAACCCCAAGCTGAAAAAGTTTCAAAAGGATTTTTATGATCGTTTCGGGGAAGAACCGGATGTATTCGCCGCCCATGCGTATGACGGGATGAACATCATCATTGAGGCGATCCGCAAGGCAGGACTGAACCGTTACAAGATACGGGATCTGTTGACCGACCTGAAGACCTTCCAGGGATACGAAGGCGTTACCGGAAAGATCATTCTGGACGGATCGTGGAACGATATCGGCTCTATCTACATGGCCAAAGTACGCAATGGCGATTTCGTCTTCTTTCCCTCTCCGCTTGATACGCTGGTATCAAATAAATAATTTTATATCACCGCAGTTAATCATTCCGGAGTCATGAAATCAAACAGTAGCAACAAGGGGAAAAAAGAGGGTGAAGATCATGCTCTTTTGGTGGGTCGGAACAAGGGAGAAGGAAATACTGTCATTAATGTGGGGGGCATTCGCATCGGCAACGGGGACATTGTGATCATGGCAGGTCCCTGTGCTGTGGAGAGCAGGGAACAGCTGCTCACAACGGCCCGTCAGGTATCCGGGTACGGAGCCAGTTTTCTCCGGGGAGGGGCGTTCAAGCCCAGAACATCCCCGTACAGTTTCCAGGGACTGGGAGAAGAGGGCTTGCACTATCTGCGGGAAGCCAAGGAAGAGACCGGTCTGCAGATCGTCACAGAGGTCATGGATACCCGCGATATGGAGATGGTCTGTGAGTACACCGATATCGTGCAGATCGGCTCACGCAACATGCACAACTTCCCTCTCCTGAAGGAAGCAGGTATCTGTGGCAAGCCGGTGCTCTTCAAGCGGGGGCTCATGGCCACCATCGATGAATATCTTATGGCAGCCGAATATATTCTCAAGGAAGGCAACAATGACGTGATCCTCTGCGAGCGGGGCATACGCACGTTCGAGACCTCCACCAGGAACACGCTGGACCTGAGTGCCGTGCCCGTGCTGAAACAGAAGACCCACTTACCGGTCATCGTCGACCCCAGCCACGGGACGGGACACCGCTGGCTGGTACCGGTCATGTCGAGGGCCGCCATTGCGGTGGGTGCCGACGGCATCATCGTGGAGGTGCACAACAACCCGGAAGAGGCACTCAGCGACGGGAAGCAATCCCTCTATCCCGAAGAGTTTGCACAGATGGTGAAGGATCTGGAGAGCATAGCCCGGGC
>CAZYQV010000297.1:0-3619 GCA_964649775.1 uncultured Rikenellaceae bacterium | reverse complement strand
ATCACTTTTACCGACAAGATCTTCTTCACTACTTATGTCCAGTACAACAACCAGATAGATAATATCAATGTCAACCTGCGGTTCCAGTGGCGCTTTGCCCCGGTGTCCGACCTCTTCATTGTCTATACCAGCAACGCCACCCCCGACGGCCTGATCAACAAGAACAGGGCCCTCGTGGTGAAACTCTCCTACTGGTTCCATTGAGTGACAGACCGGAGAACACAGAGAAAAAATGTTTCTGTCATTTACTCATTCAATCATTTACTCATTGATTTATTAGGTATCTTTACGGGAAAAACATCCGAAGAACAAAAGAGAGCAGTTGGAAGAGAATAACTAACTATGTATTTTTATAGCATGAACGAAACATAAACTGTGAATATGAAATCTGCGAAACGTCTTTTTTTGAGTGTGTCATTTCTGTTGTTTCTGTTATTGCCTCCGTTGTTCGTTTCATGTGTGACGAAGCAAAAGGAGGGGGACCGGCAGGGTGCCCGGCCCAATATCATCTACATCATGGCTGACGATCATACCACACAGGCCATCAGTGCTTACAACGACCGTTATGCAAAATATTTCCCGACGCCCAATATCGACCGGATCGCAAAAGAGGGCATCCGTTTCGACAATGTCTACTGTGCCAACGCCATCTGCGGCCCCAGCCGGGCGATCATCCTGACGGGCAAGTACAGTCATGAGAACGGGTATTACAAGAACGAGAGCGGCGGCAAGTTCAACCCCGCTCAGTGGACTTTCCCCGAGGAGCTGCATCGCCATGGTTACACAACGGCCATGGTAGGCAAATGGCATCTGGGCACGCAGCCGCGCGGCTTCGACTTCTTCATGTATCACAACAACCCCGGCCAGCAAGGGTACTACTGGAACCCGGTATACAACTACAACGGTGAGCAGGTGCGTGTACAAGGATATGCCACCAACATCACGGCCGATACGGCCCTGGCGTGGCTCGGGCGGGTGAAGGATGCCGGCAAGCCTTTCCTGCTGCTGCTCCATTTCAAGGCGCCCCACCGCAACTGGGATCCCGATTCGATCTATCAGAACATGTATCCCGATACCGACATGCCGTATCCTCCAACCTTTGATGATGATTACAAGACCAGGGAGAAGACGGCCGGCGACACCTGGATGACTATGGATTACCTCAACCGCCGCGACATGAAGCTGAAGCCGCCGCCGGGGCTCACAGGGAAGGCCCTGGGCAAATGGTACTCCTATGGCAATAACAAGGGTGAGGCCTGGATGCCGCCCGGATGCAAGACCGTTGAAGAGGCCCGGAAATGGAAATACCAGCGTTTCATCAAGGACTACCTGGCCTGTGTGAAGTCGGTGGACGACAATGTGGGACGGGTGCTGGACTTCCTGGATAAGAACGGCCTCGCCAGGAACACCGTGGTCGTCTACACCGCCGACCAGGGTTTTTACCTGGGGGACCACGGTTTCTTCGACAAACGTTTTATTTATGAGCCCTCTTTCCGCATGCCTTTCCTGATGCGTTATCCGGCGGAGCTGCCGCAGGGCGTCGTCGACAGGACACTCATCTCCAACGTGGACTTTGCACCCACTTTCCTGGATTTTGCCGGCATCAAAGCCCCCCCGGAGGTGCAGGGCATGAGCTTCCGCGAGATCGTCGAAGGCAAAAAAGAGGTGCCCTGGCGCAGGGCGGTATATTACCATTATTATGAATGGCCTTTCTGGCATCACGTGCAGCCGCACTACGGCATGCGCACAGAGAGATACAAGATCGCCCGTTTTTATTACAACATTGATGTGTGGGAGCTGTATGATCTTGAAAAAGATCCCGACGAGCTGAACAATGTGGCCGGCGACCCGGCGTATGCTGAGGTGTTCGACAGCCTGAAGACAGAGCTGAACAAGCTGATGCAGCAGACCAGGGATACGGCCTCGCTGGAAGAGTTCAGGAAGATCACGGACACTGATTTCGGGAAGATCAATTGATGCTTGTTCGGGGAAGGAATAAGAAAAATGATCTTTTTGTGATAACTTGCAGATGTTGAAATGTTGAGAAAAATGAAAAAGATCCTTTTAGCGATGGTGGTGACGGCCGGCATGATCTCCGGCTTACAGGCACAGAACTGGAGGCCCAATATCCTATGGCTGACATGTGAAGATATCAGTCCCACACTTTCCATGTACGGAGACTCGACGGCACATACGCCCAACCTCGACCGTCTGGCGGCCGAAGGGCTGGTCTTTGACAATGTCTACGCCGTGGTGGCGGTGTGTGCGCCCAGCCGCTCGTCGCTCATCACGGGCATGTATCCCACCTCCATAGGCACCATGCACATGCGTACGGCGCATGATGTGATGTCGTGGGGCAAAAGGGAGTACTCAGGAAAGAGCAATGCCGTGGACATCAACGGCGATACCGTACCCCTCTATTCGGCGGTGATCCCTCCCTATGTGAAATGCTTTACCGAGTACTTGCGGGAGGCAGGCTATTACTGTACCAATAATCAGAAGACCGATTATCAGTTTGCAGCGCCGGTGACCGCCTGGGATGAGAACAACACAAAAGCCGGATGGGACCATACCCCCTGGGACAAACCCTTCTTCTCGGTGTACAACCACAATGTGACGCACGAGTCGCAGATATGGCGCAGGCGTGACAAGCCACAGACCGTCGCGCCGCAGAGCGTGCCCCTGCCTTCCTATTATCCCGACGATACCATCGTGCGCACCGATGTGGCACGCAACTATTCCAATATCGAGGAGCTGGACCGCCAGATAGGGGAGAGAATTAGAGCCCTGAAGAAAGCAGGTCTCTACGAGAACACGATCATCTTCTTTTTCAGTGATCACGGAGGACCCCTGCCCCGGGGAAAGAGGCTGCACTACGATTCGGGACTGCGGGTGCCTTTTATCGTGCGTATCCCGAAAAAATACCGGAAGAAATACGGCGTGGATCCTTCGTGGGTGAAGAATGGACATGTAGATGCCCTGATCTCTTTCGTGGATCTGGCACCCACCATCCTTTCGATAGCCGGCGTGAAGATACCGGACTATATGCAGGGACAGGCTTTTATGGGACCCCGGCGCGTGAAGACACCCCGCAAATATATCTTCGCCTCGGGCGACCGCTTTGACGAGCATACCGACAGGATCAGGGCCGTCAGGGATCACCGCTACCTCTATGTGAGAAACTATCATCCGGAGCTGCCGGGATACAAAGACATTGCCTACCGGAAAAATATCCCCATGATGAACGATCTGCTCTATCTTCACAAGATGGGCAGGCTCGATGCTGCGCAGAATTACTGGTTCCGCCTCTACAAAATGCCGGAAGAACTGTACGACTGTGAGAAAGACCCCGACAATGTCCGCAACATCATCGACGATCCGGCCTATGCGGATAAAGTGGCGGAGCTGCGCAAGGCTATGGATGAGTGGCTCGACAAAACCGGCGATATGGCGGAGGTGCCGGAAAAGGAGATGTTCCTGAAGATGTGGCCCGGCGGCAAACAGCCTGTGACACGGAAGCCGGTCGTTACCCGCAAAGGACATGAGATCATCATCACCTGTGCCACCAAGGGGGCCTCCATCGCCTATCTTATCAGCAGCAGGGACTTCCGGCCCGGCC
>CAZYQV010000296.1:0-3092 GCA_964649775.1 uncultured Rikenellaceae bacterium | reverse complement strand
GATGAAGCGATGATGCGATAAGGCGAACATAACTCGAAACTCGAAACTCGATACTCGCAACTCGAAACCACGAACCACGAACGATGAACACACTCAGCAACCTTGTACGCAGTAACATTCAGAACCTGAAACCCTACTCCTCCGCCCGGGATGAGTTCTCCGGCCGGGCGCTGGTATGGCTCGATGCCAACGAGAACCCTTATGTGGAACCGCTTGAGTTGGTCTTGCGGGATCCTGCCACGGGCTGGGAGACGACGGTGCCCGGCACCGGCGAGCTCAACCGTTATCCCGATCCCTACCACCATGATCTGCGGAAGAAGATCGCTGCGGCAAAGGGCGTGGCGCCGGAGCAGCTCTTCCTCGGCAACGGCAGCGACGAGGTGCTCGACCTCCTCTTCCGCACCTTCTGCGAGCCGGGGCGCGACGAGGTGATCCTGCAGCCACCCACCTACGGCATGTACGGCGTCCTCGCCGGCATCCACGGAGCCCCTGTGCAGGAGGTGCCGCTGGATGAGCAGTTCCAGCCGGATGTGGAGAAACTCCTCGCCGCCGTGACGGAACAGACGAAGATGATCTTCTTCTGCTCCCCCAACAACCCTACGGGCAACACCATGCGGCGGGAGCGGGTGGAAGAGGTGCTGAAACATTTCAAAGGCCTGGTGATCGTCGATGAGGCTTATATCGACTTTGCCCCGGAGAAAAGCCTGCTGCCCCTCATCGAAAAATACGACCGGCTGGTGGTGCTGCAGACTTTCAGCAAGGCCCGCGGCCTGGCTGGCATACGCCTGGGCATGGCCTTCGGCAACCCGGAGATCTTCCGCTGGCTCAACGCCGTCAAGCTGCCTTACAACCTGAACCGTCTCACCCTCTCCCTCGCAGCCCTGCGCTATGACGGAGATGATCAACAGGAGATGGTGGAGAAGATCCTGACAGAAAGGGAACGGCTCAGCATCTTCCTGAAGGGGCTGAAGAGTGTGAAAAAGGTGTGGCCCTCGGATGCCAACTTCGTGCTGGCCTGCTTCGACGAGCCGGAAAAAGTGTATCAGCACCTTCTCGACCACGGCATCGTCGTGCGCCTGCGCCCCCGCATCCCCGGCTGCGGCACCGCCATACGCATCACCATAGGCACAGAGGAGGAGAACGGGATGGTGATGGAAGCATTAAGGAAGCTCGAAGCTTGAAGCTCGAAAACTAGATACTCGAAACTCGATACTCAAAACTCGAAACTCGAAACTAAGAACCATGAACCACGAACCACGAACAAAGAAACCCAAGCGGCTCCTCTTCATCGACCGCGACGGTACGATCACCCGCGAGCCGGACGACTACCAGCTCGACAGCTTCGACAAGCTGCAGTTCGTGCCGGGAGTGCTGTGTGCCCTCGCACGCATCGCCCGCGAGCTGCCCTACGAGCTGGTGATGGTCACCAACCAGGACGGCCTGGGGACGGAGGCCTTTCCCGAGGAGACCTTCCGGCCGGTCCACGAGATGGTGATGCGTACCCTCGAAGGAGAAGGCATCGTCTTCTCCGATGTCATCATCGACCGTACCTTCCCTGAGGAGAAAGCCCCCACGCGCAAGCCGGGGACAGCCCTGCTGGAGAAATACTTCTCCGGGGAGTATGACCTGGAGCACTCTTTTGTCATCGGCGACCGCATCACCGACATGCTGCTGGCGCGCAACCTGGGCGCCCGCGGTATCTGGCTCGACGACGGCAGCGGCCTGGGCGGCGACGAGGCGGGAGAGACCGCCGGCCTCGGGGAGACCGTCGTCCTGCGCACCCTCGACTGGCAGGCCGTCTACCGTTATCTGCGGGCACAGCAACGGCGGGCCACGGTGCGGCGCACCACGCGCGAGACCGACATCACCGTCACGCTGGCCCTCGACGGCAGCGGACAGACGGACATCACCACCGGCATCGGCTTCTTCGACCACATGCTCGACCAGCTGGGCTTCCACGGGGGCTTCGACCTGCGCGTGTCCGCCGCCGGCGACCTGCACGTCGACGAGCATCACACCGTAGAGGATACCGCCCTGGCACTGGGCGAAGCCTTCCGCAGCGCCCTGGGCGACGCCCGCGGCATAGGGCGCTACGGCTTCACCGTGCCCATGGACGAGAGCCGCGCCACCGCCAGCGTCGACGTGGCGGGGGGCAGGAACTACCTGGTGTGGAAGGTGGAGTTCACGCGGGAGAAGATCGGTGAGATGCCCACCGAGCTGTTTTATCATTTCTTCAAGTCGTTCACCGACACCGCACGCATCACCCTCCACCTGGAGGCGTACGGCGACAATGAGCACCACAAGGCCGAGGCCCTCTTCAAGGCGTTCGCCCGCGCGCTGCGGAAGGCCGTGACACAGGAGGGCGACGGCGAGACATCCACCAAAGGAACGGAACAATGGCAACAGTAGCGATCATAGACTATGGGGCCGGTAACACCCGGTCGGTCTTCTATGCCCTGCAGCGCCTCGGCACAGCGGCGGTCATCACGGACGACCCGCAGGAGATACGCACGGCGCAAAGGGTCATTTTCCCCGGCGTGGGTCAGGCCGCCAGCGCCATGGAACGCCTGCAGGAGAAAGGTCTTGACACACTCATCCCCTCCCTCACACAGCCCGTGCTGGGGGTGTGCCTCGGCCTGCAGCTCATGTGCAGCCATACCGACGAAGGGGATATCGACGGCATGGGCATCTTCGACGGCGGCGTGCACCATTTCCGCGACGGCGGCAGCGGGACGGCGGAGCTGCGTATCCCCCACATGGGATGGAACAGCGTGGCAAGCCGCGGCAGCCTCCTCCTCCGGGGGATCGACGACGGGACCTACTTTTATTTCGTCCACAGCTATTATGCCGAGACCGCCCCACAGACCACCGCCGTGGCAGAGTACGGTATCCCTTTCTCGGCCGTGATGGAACGCGACAACTTCTTCGCCACACAGTTCCACCCCGAGAAATCGGGCACGGCAGGAGAGAAAGTGTTGCAAAACTTTTTAACCTTTTGACAATGAAACCCCGGCGTGACGATAAAGCGATGAGGCGATAAAGCGATGCCTGCCTCCCGGAGGGAGGAAGCGATAATGCGATAAAGCGATAAT
>CAZYQV010000295.1:0-6356 GCA_964649775.1 uncultured Rikenellaceae bacterium | reverse complement strand
CCTGCGGCTCTTCGAAGAGGGGCAGGTAGATACGGAAGGTGGTCCCTTTTCCCGGTTCGCTCTCGACGGTGATGGCTCCCCGGTAACTGTTGATGATGCCGTGAACCACCGCCAGTCCCAGGCCGGAGCCCACCCCCACCTCTTTCTTGGTGAAGAAAGGTTCGAAGATACGGTTGAGTGTCTGCTGGTCCATCCCTATGCCGGTGTCGCTCACTGAGATACAGGCATACGTCCCCGGGGAGATCTTGTTCAGTTTTTTGACCTTTTCGGCATCCAGGTCCACCTCCCCGAGGGAGATGGTGAGGGTACCGCCGTCGGGTGTCATGGCATGGGAGGCGTTGGTACACAGGTTCATGATCACCTGATGTATCTGGGTGGTGTCCACCATGACGGTGCCGCACTGCTGATCCAGGTCGGCAACGATCTCAATGTTCCTGGGCAGGGAGGCACGCACCAGGTTCAGCACCTCCTCGATAATGTCTTTGAGGTTGGAGGGTTTCTTCTCCACCTCCATCTGACGGCTGAAGGTAAGGATCTGTTTTACCAGGTCCTTGGCCCTCAGGGCCGCATGGTTGATCTGCTCAATATCAAAACGGAGGGTATTGTCTTCTTCTATCTCCTCCAGGGCCATCTCGGTATAGCCCAGGATAGGTGTGAGGATATTGTTGAAATCGTGGGCGATGCCGCCGGCCAGGGTGCCGATGGTCTCCATCTTCTGCAGCTGCATGAGCTGCGACTCCAGCTTGGTACGTTCTTTCTCATACTGCTTGCGCAGTTCGATCTCTTTTTTCAGCTCTTTGTTGGTCTCCTCCAGCTGACGCGTGCGTTCCCGCACCTTCTCCTCCAGCACCTCGTTGACAGCCTTCACCTTGTTCCTCTCCACCTCCAGCAGTTTGCGCATGAAGAAATCACGCCTGTTGGTTCTGTCCAGCGAGTAACAGACCACCATGCCGATGACATTGGCCGAGATGAAAAAGAAGTTGTTGTTGACCCGTTCAATGCCGGGTGTGTTGGTCAGGAAGTAGGCCACGATCTCATAGATAATGACCAGGGACCAGCCGGCAACAGTGGCGGAGACGATACGGGCACGGACAAAGGTATATCCGAAAATGAAGACAAGCATCAGACCTGCGTAATAGGTATAGATGCCTATCTGCGCAACACGGTAGACCATGCAGATGATCCCGAGCCCCGCCACGAACATGGAAGAACCGACGAGGAACTGAAAATATTTCTTAAAAACAGGATAATAGGAAAGGACAAAAAGGAGAACAATGAAAGGCCCTACAATAACGAAACGGATCATCCAGAGATACCGGCGGATAGGAACACCTATGGACGGGTCGAGAGGAGCAGTGATCGACGCATCAAGCCAGGCAAAGATCACATAAAAAAGCAGGGCCAGAAGCAAAGTAATCCGTACCATCTGTACGGATTCTTTGTAATAGAAATCGCGGTATTCCTCTTCAAGGTATGCCTGATCCTCAACAAAGCGCAAAGTAAGAGGATGAAGCTTCATTTCAATGCCTAAAGCTTCATCCTCCTTATTACGATCAGGCTTTCCCTTTAATCGAAAGATCATCCATATCAGTTATTGTTAACAGTGAGCCAAGATATGAAAGATTCAGGATTTTTAAAAGGATTTGCCGGTTTTTTCACTCGCAGGAAGAGGTTTACGCCGAGAGGTTCCTTGTCAACATACACATTTTCTTTTTTGGCCCCGGCCTCCACGGCATAATAGACCAACTCCTCAGGAGAACGCTGGTTGAGATGCCATTCCAGGATAGCGTGCATGCCACCGGTGGAGGGGTTCTCATCCGAGAAATTACCAATGATCATCTCGGCGCCGTCGGCTACGAAAGCCATATATTTTTTTAACAGGTAGATAAAATGTTTTTCCTTGAAATAGTCGAACAAACCGGCGCTCCATACCAGATCATAGAACTTGTGTGTCTGGAAACGAAGCACGTTCATCCGGATAAAATTGAGGCGGTCGAGGAATTTGGCATTCTTCTCCCTGGCATAATCTATCGCCCTCTGATCCAAATCAATAAGATCGAAACGGAGACCGCTCTCAGGATGATCGCTCAGGTATTCAAACACATCCGTTGCGGGTCCGCTCCCCAGGATCAGCACCTCCTTGGGATGCTCCTCTCCTTCGTCCAGCTCAGCCAGCACCTGCTTGAAAAACTCTTTTCTGTTACGTACTGCTTTGGCGGCATGCTGGGCATGATACCACTTGTCCCACTTGGTAAAACGGGGATCAGGATTCGTCTTCTTCTGATAGATCATGTCGATGATCTTGAAATCCCCGGCATAACCGAAAGGTTTGACAAAAGCAAATCCGATCATGGTCTCTTCATTCAGGATCGGTTTGATCACCTCACGCAGTTCACTGATCCCCTGATCATCAACACTGCTGATATAATCCAGGAAAAGATCATACTCTTCCGGATCAGGACCACCCTTGGCCAGCAGGGATTCCAAAAATTGAACTTCGTTCTCCTTCAGAACGCTGAAAGCAGTAGTTTTAGTTTCCATAATGAAATAGTTTAAGTTAATAGTTAGTTAGTTATTAGTTAGTTAGTTAGTTTCTGGTTGTTTCCGGTCTGATCTGGTCATTTCATAGGCAAAGATCTTTTACAGTTATAAACACTTATTTCTATATCTTATCAATTTACAATATGATCAATATCTATATAAATCACAATACAATCTACCCCTATTGCACAACACATTACAATATCTGCTCTGCTCCGCCATACCCCACGTCCACACACACTGCAACCTCATGGTACAGCTGTACTACCATGGTTCTCTTTCCGTGAAGAACAGTCTCTTCCTTCCTGAGAAACCACACACAACTCTCATGTCCCGGCCGCTGTACGGCCATTACATTTCTTTCTTCCCCCCTCAAAGGTCAGTTTATATATACTTATCTGCTTACCTGCAGATCCATATACTCCAGCTTCCGCAGCCGGCCTGTGGGGAACACCCACGCTGACGCCAGCCGTTTCTTCCCGGCTTCCTTCCCCTGAGAACAAATATCCGCACATCCTCCTGCCGGACAGGAACAACCCGTCAGATCATACAGGCACATCCCGTTCCTGCAGGATACTCTCGTGTCCCGACAGGTAACAGACGTCCGTTCAATGTCCGCTTCCAGCATACACTTTCCCCCAAAGGAAAGTCTGCAACGCTCCGGCCGGCATGATTATCCATGCCTCATCTGTTATCCGTACAGACCACGCCTAATATTTATTTTAATATAAAAGTATTTAAAAAATAGAGAACCTTTCAAAAAGTATGATGATTTGTGTAACCCGGAAAAGATGAGATACATCACCAAAATCAACGGTTTGATGGTATAAATATAAGAACAATGAATGAAAATGACGTTTAACATATTTTATTTCCATTAATTCCTCCTAACTTTACGGTAATAAATGATAAGGAGACAGAGCACATGACACAAAAGACAGCAGTTGCCGGCAATGAAGGGGAAAAGGTTCGTTCCGATTGCCGGATCACCCTGGAGGTCAGAGCGTCGGGAGGAGTGGTGGTAGATCTTGTCTCGAAGGTGAAGAGCATGTACGGCGAGCGGATGACTGCCCTGACGAAGGAGGTTCTTTCCTTTTTCGGTATCTCCCATGCCCGGGTGAAGATCGTCGACAGCGGTTCATTGGATTTCGTCCTTGCCGCGCGGCTGGAGGCAGCCGTCAGGAAGATTTTCTCCGGCGAAGAAAAAGAGTTTCTCCCCCCCATGTTGGCGGAGAACCTCTACGCCTCGCAGCGGGATGCCTTTCGTTTCTCCCGGCTGTACCTGCCGGGCAACACGCCGGCGCTGATGCTTAATGCAGGCATCCACCGGCCCCATGGCATCATCCTGGACCTGGAAGATTCTGTGGCTCCCGCCAAAAAAGAGGAAGCCCGTTATCTGGTACGCAATGCCCTGCGGCAGGTAAACTTCTACGGGTCGGAACGCATGGTACGCATCAACCCCCTGCCGGCGGGTCTTGAGGACCTTGCCGTCGTCATACCCCACAATGTACATGTGGTACTGGTGCCCAAGGCGGAGGACCCTGATGATCTCCGGCTCATCGAACGCACCATCGGCGAGATCCTCGCACGTCACGGCGCAGAACGGGAAGTGTTCCTCATGCCGATCATCGAGACGGCCCTGGGGGTGGAGCGTGCTTACGAGCTGGCCACGGCCACCCCGTCGGTGGTGGCGATGGCCATAGGCCTGGAGGACCTCACGGCCGATCTGGGCGTCTCCCGCACCGCGGAAGGTACCGAGACCTTCTACGCCCGCACCCGTCTTGTCAACGCCTGCAAGGCCGCCGGCATACAGCCCATCGACTCGGTGTTCTCGGATGTCTCCGACATGGAAGGTCTTGAAGAGAACGCGCGCCGTTCCAGGGCCCTGGGCTTCGAAGGGATGGGGTGCATCCATCCCCGGCAGATAGGGGTCATCCACAAAGCTTTCTCCCCCACCCCTGAAGAGATCGAAAAAGCCTCGCGCATCATGGAGGCCTTCCGCGAAGCCCGGGAGAAAGGTCTCGGCGTAGTATCCCTGGGCACCAAAATGATCGACCCTCCCGTGGTCAAAAGGGCCGAGCGCATCATGCTGCTGGCCCACCGTACAGGGATGGTCACGGGAGAGAAAGACGACATCACCCTATCCTAAGCAAATCATCATGGCACAAGAGAACAAATGGACAGAGAACGCGGCGGGGAGGATGATCCCGCCCGAGATCAACGGAGAAGCGGTGATCCCCTACCAGGGTGTGGGCAAGTACAAGCCTGCGGGGCACAGGCATGCCCCGCCCATACCCTCGTGCAGCGACTACCCTGCCGACGGCAACAAAAAAACGGCCTCGCTGAAAGAGGCCCTCGTCAAAGCGGGTCTGCGCGACGGCATGACCATCTCGACACACCATCATTTCCGCAACGGGGATTACCTGGCCAACATGATCTTCGACATCGCCCATGAGCTGGGCATCAAAGATCTCCGCTGGTTCCCCTCGGCCTCCTTCCCCTGTCACGAACATCTCATCCCCTACCTCGAGGACGGCACGATCCATCACATCGAAGGAAGCATGAACGGTCCGCTGGGACGGTTCGCCTCGGAAGGGAAAATGAAAGGCGTGGGGGTGCTGCGATCCCACGGCGGCCGTTACCAGGCGGTGCAGGACGGTGAGGTGAAGATCGACATAGCGGTCATCGGCGCCGCCTGCGCCGACCCCTTCGGCAATGCCAACGGCCTCTACGGTCCTTCGGCCACCGGTCTCCTGGGCTTTGCCCTGGCCGACTCGCAGTATGCCGACAAGGTGATCGTCGTCACCGACAACATGGTGCCTTTCCCCTGTGTGCCGTGGCAGATACAGGGCAATTACGTGGACTACACCGTGGAGGTGGAGAAACTGGGCGACCCGGAGAAGATTATATCAGGCACCACGCGCATCACCCGCAGTCCCGACCGCCTTTACCTGGCCGAGCTGACCGCCCGTTTCTGCGAGGCGACAAGCATCATCCGCGAAGGGTTCTCCTTCCAGACAGGTGCCGGAGGCACCTCCCTGGCCGTAGGGGAATATTTCAGGAGGATCATGAAAGAAAAGGGCATCAAAGCCCGTTTTGCCCGGGGAGGAAGCAACAAATATCTCGTTTCGATGCTCGAAGAGGGGCTGGTGGAATACATCCTCGACGGCCAGACCTTCGACCTGGAGGGGGTGCGTTCAATGGCAGAGAACCCCCGCCACGTGTGGACCAGTCCTTTTACATCTTATAATTACCACAGCAAAGGCAATTTTGCCGGTATGGTCGACGTGGTCATCCTGGGTGCCACCGAGGTGGATGTCCATTTCAATGCCAATGTGGTCACCCACTCCGACGGCTATCTGCTTCACGGCATCGGAGGATGGCAGAACTGCCTTTTCTCCAAAACGGTGATCCTGCCGGTACCCCTTTTCCGCGACCGCATCCCCGTGGTGGTGGATGATGTGACCACCCTCTGCGGACCGGGAGAGCTCATTGATGTCATCGTCACCGAAAGAGGGATCGCCATCAACCCCCGCAGAAAAGACCTGATCGAAAAAGTGAAGGAATCGGATCTGCCCGTAAAAAGTATCGAAGAGCTGAAAGAGGAGGCAGAACGCATCTGCGGCAAACCCGCAAAACCACAGTTCACGGACAAGGTGATCGCCGCCGTAAAATGGGTGGATGGCACGGTGATCGATGTGGTGAGACAAGTGAAGGAGTTGTGAGTTGTGAGTGGTGAGTGGTGAGTTGGAAGGGGTATGAGTTTGGAGTCAGGAAGAACTGAAAAAAGAAATCAGTTTCTTTTTCACAGAACC
>CAZYQV010000294.1:0-5119 GCA_964649775.1 uncultured Rikenellaceae bacterium | reverse complement strand
GATACCGGCACCCTGGGGACCCCTTTGTTGTTGCAGGTGCTGGCCCGGCATGGACGTAACGACCTGGCCTACACCCTGATGAATCAAAAAGACTTTCCCTCTTTCGGGCTGGAGATCTTGCACGGATCGACCACCCTGTGGGAAACATGGTCCGGAAATTTTTCCCACAGTCACCCTGCTTTTGGCAGCGTATGCCAATGGTTCTACAGCTCCCTCGCAGGCATCCGTCCCGATCCCGGCCGGCCCGGGTTTCGTCACTTCATGATACGACCCCTGCCGGTAGCCGATCTCTCCGGGGTTTCGGCATCCACCACCTCTCCCTACGGCCGCATCACCTCCTCATGGCATGTAGAGGACAACGACTTGTTCCTTGATGTGACCGTCCCCCCTAACAGCACAGCCACCGTCATGCTGCCGGCCCTCGCAGAGAACAAGGTCTCCGCCACACAGAAAATGAGGGGCTCAGAGATGAACATCTCTTTCCTGGGAATAAAGAACGATACCGCCAGATGGAAGATCCTTTCCGGCAAATACCGCTTTGTCTCGCAGGGGGCGGGCTCAAGGCTTCCTCATGCCCTGCTGACCGTCCCCATCGTAAAACCCGGAAACACCCTCCTGCAACAGGGAGATACCCTGATCGTCACCATGCAAACCGATCACGACAGCGCTTCCATCCGTTATACTCTCGATAACAATATTCCCGACACCAGCTCCACACTCTACACCCACCCCCTGATGATCACACACAACGTACACCTGAAAGCTCGCGTTTTCCGGGAAGGACATACCGCCAGCCCCGTTGTACGACGTACCTATTATTTTTCCGATCCCTCCATAAACGGTCTGAACTATGAATACTATTACGGACTGTGGGAAAAAGTACCGGATTTCTCCGGCCTCATCCCTACGATCAAAGGAGTACTGCACAAACCGGATCTGGAGGAGATCCCGTTGAACAAGGACCATTTTGCCCTTCGCATCACAGGGAAAATAGAGATCCCGGAAAGCGGCACCTACACTTTCTTCCTCACCTCCAATGACGACAGCTACCTCCGCATAGACGGAAAAACGGTCGTTGTCTCCCAAGGGACCTTTTATACAAATGAAAATAAAGGATGCATAACCCTGAGCAAAGGAAAACACAGGCTCACAATCGGGTATAACCAGATAGGGAGAAGATATTTCCTCTCTCTCGCCTGGGAAGGACCCGGCTTCGAAAAAGAACGGATCCCTCCTTCCCGGTATTTCTATACTCCGGTCAAAAACAAAACAACACCCAGGGATATGAATCTCATGCTGGAATAAGCTTACCGCCGGGCTTACGGACACTCTGTATATAATATCCTTTTTCTATGAAAAACAGTATTGCTGTTTATTTTTTCCCATTTCTTCTGTTCCTTTCCGGTTGTCACTCCCGTGCACCGCTGAGGGTCACGGATCTGCGTTGCGAGTATGTCGTCCGTCCTGCAGGGCTGGATGTCGCCGTCAGGCACCCCCGTCTGAGCTGGCGTCTTCCCCTGCTGGAGAACGACCAGCGGCAGACAGCCTGGCAGGTGGTCGTTGCCACCTCCCCCGCCCTCCTCAACCCTAAGGATGCCGATCTGTGGAACAGCGGCAAGGTGGTCTCAGGCCAGTCGACACAGATATCCTACGGCGGCAAGCCGGTGCCGCCGTGCACGGAGGTATGGTGGCAGGTGCGGGTATGGGACCGTCACGGACGGCTCTCGGCATGGAGCACGCCGGCACGCTGGGAGACAGGTCTTGACCCCGCCGGCTGGCAGGCTGTCTGGATAGGCTCGCCGGTGGAGCCCCCCTCAGCGCCGGGCGGGCCCAACCCGGCATATTACTTCCGCCGGGAGATCACCCTCCCCGCCGCACCCCGCCGCGCCCGCGCCTACATCAGCGGCCTGGGGTACTACGAGCTATACATCAACGGTGAGAAGGTAGGTGACCACCTCCTCTCCCCCAACCACTCCAACTACGGCTGGCGCGACACCTCGCGCTTCCCCTTCCGGGAGGTGCGCCACATGGCGTCGCGCGTCTATTACGAGACTTTCGACATCACCCCTTATCTGCAGGAGGGCACCAACACCGTGGGCGTGATCCTCGGCAACGGCTGGTTCTTCCAGCACGAACGCGCCGAAGACACCAGCTACACCTACGGCCTGCCACGCCTCATCGCACAGCTGGACATCGACGCCGGCGACACCTCCCTGACACTCGTCACCGACACCCTGTGGCGCACCTCCACCGGCCCCCTCCTCCACAACGGCATCTATACGGGCGAGATCTACGACGCCCGCCGCGAGATGCCGGGGTGGGCCCGCCCGGCGTACGACGACAGCCGGTGGCAGCAGGCCGTGAGACGACCGGCCCCCGGCGGCCGCCTCACAGGACAGACAGCCCCGCCCGACCGCATGATACGGGAGGTGAAGCCCGTGGCCGTGAAAAGGCTCAACGACACAACACTCCAATACGACATGGGAGAGATGATCTCCGGCTGGGTACGACTGTATGTGCAGGGGAAAAGAGGCACACCTGTCACGCTGAAGTTCATCGAAGAGCAGGGTCCACAGTACGGGCAGACCGACACCTACATCCTCAAAGGCGGCGGCCCCGAAGAGTGGCAGCCCCGCTTCACCTGGCACGCCTTCCGCTATGTGAAGATCATCTCACCCACACCACCCGACACCCTGCAGGTCACCGGAGTTGTGGTCAACACCGACGTGCCGGTGACCGGACATTTCGAATGTTCCAGCAACCTTTTCACCAGGATCAACGAAAACTTCATCCGCACGCAGCAGGGCAACATGCACGGCGGCGTGCCCAGCGACTGTCCCCACCGCGAACGGCGGGGCTACACCGGCGACGGCCAGATAGCCGCCCGCGCCGCTATCTACAACTTCGACATGAGTGCCTTCTATACCAAGTGGATCGAAGACATCGCCGACGGCCAGAACAAGGTCACCGGCTTTGTGCCTTATACCGTCCCCTTCCAGGGGGGATGGGGCGGCACCCCCTGGGGCTCGGCATACATCATCCTCCCCTGGTACATGTACCTCTACTACGGCGACACGGCAGTGGTGAAGAAACACTGGGAAGGCATGAAGAAATATATAGGCTACCTGGAAGGACGCCTCAAACCTCCCGGTATTGTCGACGAGCACCTGCTGGGCGAGTGGGTGCCGCCGCAGCCCAACAACCTGCCGGAGGACCTGGTGAGCACAGCTTACTTCCACCACGACCTGCAGATCATGAAGCACCTGGCCGGCGTGCTCGACAGGAAGGACGAGGCTGCTTACTTCGACTCGCTGGCCCTCCTCGTGAGAAAAGGTTTTCACAAAGCATGGTTCCACAAGGAGGAGATGTCCTATGCCACCGGCCGGCAGGGGGCCAACGTCTTCGCCCTGGGGTACGATATGGTGCCTGAACAATATGTCAAAGGGGTCTTCCGCACCCTCGTCAGCCATCTCATCAACGACACCGAAGGACATTTCGACACCGGCATGATGGGCACTCCTCTGCTGCTGCAGGTGCTGGCACGTTACGGTCGCAACGATCTGGCCTTTTCGCTCATGAACCAGAAAGACTTCCCCTCTTTCGGTTTGGAGATCTTCCGCGGCTCCACCACCCTGTGGGAGACGTGGGACGGTCACCTCTCCCACAGCCATCCTATGTTCGGCAGCGTGTGTGCATGGTTCTACAACACCCTGGCCGGCATCAACCCCGACCCGGCAGCTCCCGGCTACCGTCACATCATCATTCATCCGCAACCCGTAGCTGATCTCGGCCATGTGAGCGCCGCCTGCCGTTCTCCCTACGGGACGATCACCTCCTCCTGGCAACAGCAGGGAGATGACCTTATCCTGGAGGTGAACATCCCTCCCAACACCACCGCCACCGTGATGCTGCCGGCCCGCGACGGGCACACCCTCACCGCCACGGGACGGTATGGCCAACCCGGCATAGGCATCACCTTCGCAGGGGTAAAAGACCATACTGCCACCTGGCACATCCTCTCGGGCAACTACCGTTTTGTGTCGGAAAAGGTCAGAAGCCTTATCCCCCACTCTCTGCTGACAGCCCCCATCGTCAGACCCGGCGACACCCTCCTCTATCGCGGAAACAGCCTCACCGTCACCATGCACAGCGGCCATGATAAGGCATTCATACGCTACACCCTCGACGGCACCCTGCCGGACAGCACCGCCACCCTCTACACCCGTCCCCTCATCCTCACAGGCAACACACGCCTGAGGGCCCGCGTCTACCGGAAGGGATACAGGGCCGGTCCCGTGACCAAACGCACCTACGCTTTCATCGACCCTGCCCGGAACGGTCTTAACTACACCTATTACCCCGGGCTGTGGGAGAAGGTACCCGACTTCTCAGACCTCTCACCTGCCGCACGGGGTGTCCTCCACCAGGTTAACCTCGGGGAGATCCCGTACAACAAAGACCGTTTTGCACTGCACATCACCTCCCACCTCCTCATCCCCGCCACAGGGGAGTATACCTTCTTCCTCTCCTCCAACGATGGCAGCCGCCTGTGGATCGACGGGAAAGAGGTGGTGGACAACGACGGTCCCCATCCTGCCAGGGAAAGGAAAGGCACCATCTTCCTGACAAAAGGAAGGCACCTCCTGACCATAGGTTACATGCAGGTGGGCGGTGGCTACTTCCTCTCTCTCGGATGGAAAGGCCCCGGCATAGCAAAAGAGACAGTACCCCCGGACAGATTCTTCTTCTGAGCAGATCTGCCTCCCGTGACGACCGGCGAAAACAGGATCATTGAAATTTTCATCCGTCATTGCGCTACGACGGATTGAAGAAAATCCTATCTTTATAGACTCATAGCTCATGCGATGAAACGCACTATATATCTTTTCCTGGCAGTGACGCTGGCGGTCTCTGCAGCCTGCCACCGGCGGGCCTCTGAGGACCATGCAGGGGTCACCTGCCTCAACATGCTCACCCCCGAAGAGCAGGAGGCCGGATGGCAGCTTCTCTTTGACGGCTCCTCCCTCAGCGGCTGGAAAGCCCTGGGCCTCGACAGCATACCCGGAACCTGCTGGCAGGTGGAAGAGGGCACCATCCATAAGGTGGCGGGGGAAAAGGC
>CAZYQV010000293.1:0-2719 GCA_964649775.1 uncultured Rikenellaceae bacterium | reverse complement strand
CAACAACTCATCCGTGTATTCCGTTTTGCTTTCTTCATGCTGGATGATGACCAGCCGGCCGTCTTTCTCAACCGTTTCGGGCTCACCGGGCGTGACGGTGATCTTCACCTCTCCGTATAGCTCTTTCAACGGGGTCAGTTTTTTCAGCAGCTCACTGATCTCCCTGTTGCCTTTGTACCGGTCGAGGAGTGTGAACAGATCCTCAAGGATAAGCTTTTGTTCTCCGATACGTTCTTTCAACTCCGGCTTGGGATGATCCTGCTGCAGCCGGGTGGCCAGGTACATTCCTTCGAGCCACAAGCCGGTAATGATCATGGCACTGATCTCTCCCCGGCCCTGTTTTCTGAGATATTTGTCTATATCATTGAAGCTGTGTGTGGCGATGAACATCAGGGAGTCGAGGTTCGACTTGCTGGACGAGAGCCTTTTCAGGGTGTTGAAATCAAAGAACTGCCCTATCTTAAGATCTTCCGACAGATCTTTTATATTGGAAATATAATCCAGGATCTGCGTGTTCTTGCCATACATGGCCTGATATCCGAGATCGGCACCGTAAATGCCGAGGCCGTAAGCTTTCTGGATATCCGTATTCAGGTCGGAGACCATTTTCGAAGGATAGAGATACCCCATGGAGAAGGGAATGGAGAGACGGTTCAACAAATCGGCTATCTCCACAGGTGAGGCCAGGTTGTCAATGATGTCCTCCGTCACCTCTTCTTCCAGGAGGGTGGGCTCTTCGTTCATCACCGAATCAGGGACTGTAAAAACATCCTGGTCTTTTTTCTGTTTGCCCCCGCCATGACAGGAGAGGGTGATGATCATAAACGACCCTAAAAGCAGGCTTATAAAAGATCTCATTTCGCTTTGGTTTTGGAAATTAGAAACTAAATGTAATCAAACTAATCAAGAAAATCAAATCCTTACGGGAGAAAATCCGTTTGCTCCGGATCACATCTTCGAAAATGACCGGCTTTCAAAAAAGTCCATAACCCGCTTCACCACATCAAAATAGAGGATGGCATACAGCATGGCGATCATGATCCAGACGATGAGGATATTGAAAGCGAACGTGTCATAAAAACTCCCTGCAAAATATTTCCGGGGAGCATAGAAATGGGATCTTATCCCCAGCCAGTGGTCCGTATCGGGATCCTGGTAGATGGGATGATATTTCTGAATAAGGTGATCACGGTATTCCAGTATCCTGTTGCGCTCAAACACCTTCATCACAATGTCGGCAAGGCTCTCATTGTAATAATGATCTTTCAGCCTTCTGTAACGGGCCGGGTCTGTCTCCAGCATGTATTCCAGGATCTTCTGCTTCTTACCGTTGGCATACAACAATTTTTTGTTGTAGTAAGAGGCCAGCCTGTCGAGATAGTTCTTCAGGGAGAGGGATTGTTCCACATCAAAGCGCCCGGGAGAGAGGTCCTCCACACCGTCATATCTGACCACCGGATTCTTTCTGTTTTCTTTTTCTATCTCATTACGCAATAATGCGAGTTTGCCCGGGTTCTTTTCCGACAGTTTTCCGGCATTGTACAACGCCACGGTATGATTCAGCGCCTCTCGCAGTTTGGGGATCCGGTACACCTGCTGAAAATCTGCCTTACTCTCCTCCTTTTCATAGTCATAAAAATATTTTTCGTACACATTGTCCTTGAACTGATGTACCATCAGTGCTTCATAAGTCCATTTTGTCGGCATCATCTCTGCGATGATCGGCACTTTGTTCACGCTGCTGACAGAACGGTTCAGCTTGTCAAAGCTGAACATGGCCCCGCTCAGAACCATCATCGGGATGATGAGGATGGGCACCACGATGTAGATGGTGATGGGTGAGTTGAAAGAGGCCGAGATGATCAGCCCCAGGAGGTTGGCACAGGCCGCAGTGGTGAAAAGCGCCAGCCAGTAGTAAAAGAACATGCCCCGTATCTCCAGGATCGAGTTGCCTATCGCCACGAAGATCGCCGCCTGCAGGGCCGAGATCAGAAAAAGGACGGCTATCTTCGACAAAAGATAGCTCCCCCTGCCCAGGTTGAGGAAGCGTTCCCTCTCGAGGATCTTGCGGTCTTTGTAGATCTCTTCGGCACTGATGATCATCCCCAGGAACAGGGCCACGATCAGGGACATGAAGATATACACAGGGATGTTGTCATTCTCCCGGTAGATATACACATTGGACTCAGGGTCTGCAATATACCTTATGATGTAAGAAAGGATAAAGGCCAATACGGGGGAAACCAGGAGGTTGAGGAGCACATACTGCCTGTTGGCCGTCTTGCTCAGGATATCCCGGCGGAGGAAGATGATGAACTGCCTGATCTTTCCCGGCACATTGAGAGAGGAGGCGGGAGGGACATTGTTCTTTTCCGGTTCGGGAAGGGTCACGGTTTCCCTGAAATACTGTGCCCACCGTTCCGGTTTCACCTTCCTTTTTTCCGTATAATGACCATACTCGTCCACCACCCTGGCATCCAGGATGTTGAAGATGATCTCAGGGTTCACATTCCCGCATACCGGACATTCGCCCACATCACTTTTGATCTGTGCATCCAGTCTTTTAAAATAAGTAACGGCCTCAATGGGATTGCCGTACCACACCAGATAACCTCCCACATCCAGTATCAGTACGTTGTCAAACATCTTGTAGATATCGGAGGAGGGCTGGTGGATGTTCACGAAGATCAGTTTTCCTTTCAGCGCCAGCTCTTTGAGC
>CAZYQV010000292.1:0-3040 GCA_964649775.1 uncultured Rikenellaceae bacterium | reverse complement strand
CGCTCAGACGGTCGGTGACGACACCCGTAACCTTCTTCTGGCCGAAGAGTGTCACACCCAGAGTGATCAGGATGATTCCTACGATGATCCGCTTCATGCTGTTTGCTGTTTGGTTCTGTGAGTAAAGGATATGTCCGGATGAAGGAAACATATCCCTGAAAAACAAAAAAAACCACTCCCGAACCGTGATCTGTGACATCAGGTTTCAGGAGTGGTTAATGACTATAAGATTAGTGTGTTGTTCACTGCATTGTTAACAGCCGCTGGTGAGGAGAGCTATCTCGGTTTCCTCCTGATCAGCCGGCACGGTTTTGTTGTCTTTGTACAGAGTGACCCTGTCGAGCTGTTTGTTGTCCACCAGGTTGCCCAGGAATCCCTTCATGCCACAGAACGTCTGCCCCGTCACATAATACATCTTTACATCATAAGCCGAGTTTTTCTCGTTCTCCAGCAGTGTCGACAGGCCTGTGAGCAAATTGGATGCATCCAGCTTACCTTTCTTGAAAGAGACCGACAGCTTGTGGAGCTCTGTGAGCTTGGGCAGCTGCATGTCGATCGAGGTTGGTGCATAGTAGGAGAAATTGACATTGACCTCGTAAACGGAACTCAGCAACGGCATGTTAATGGCAATGTCACCGCCGGCAACCTTCGTCTGGACGGTCAGCTTGGCAAGTGAGTCCAGCTTGGGCATGTCAACAACATATTTACCGTCATAGACGTAGAGCGTGATCCCGTATTTTCCGGTGACCGAGGTGAGCTCTTCCATCGAGAGGTGTTGGATCTTCTTATATGCGGAAAGACGGTCTAAGCTCTTGACCCCCAGTCCGGTGATCTCTTCCCATTCGTTGTTGATGGTAAACGTGCCGGTGATCGAGTCGAGCGACTCGAAGGTGCCGCTGAAATCGGCAGACAGGGCCCGCATCTTGTCACCGTACAGCTTGAAGTTCTCAACGGTTTCCAGTGCCGGAAAAGCACCCGTGGGGATCGTGGCATAACGATAGAAGAGATATACGTTGATGTCTTTGACATGCTTCAGGGCAGTAAAGCTCTGGGCCAGACCGGTATTGCTGTTGAAGTAGGTGCTCACCTTGACGGATATGTTCGCATTCTCCAGGGCATTGAAAAGGATGAGGTCACCGCCGGTGATAAGATAGTTGTTCGGACTGGTTTCGGCACCCAGGCTGATAACGCGATAGTCGCTGATAGTCGTCACCTTGTTGAAACCGGTGAGCGAGTTTATCTGGCCGGAGAGGAAAATGTTCCTGTCGGCAGTGGTGAGCTCTTCCAGGAGGATCACATCAAGATCTTTGTTTTTTACATAATAGGTGATGTCTCCGTCCACGCGGGTGACGGTGTTGAAGACGTCGCCCAGGAGCCTGTTGTCGTCGATGGTCAGGTCACCGCCGATGGTGGCGAGAGCATCGAAGGCCAGGGTCTCGAGACCGGTGACGGTGCCTTTGACAGGACCACCCGAGCTGGAGGAGAAGTTATCTGCTACCATCACATCTCCGGCGATGCTGATCACCGACTTGGCATTGAAAGTGATGATGTTGTTGTTCGTAAGAGAGAAGTTGCCGCGAATGGTGTTGCCCATCAGTGAGAAAGTCTCAAAACCACAGTTGTCGATGGTGATCTCACCGTCTACCTGTCCGATCGAGAATTTCGTGCCGGCATTCGAGTTCTTGTCGACCACAAAGCTCATCTCCAGGTCGCCGGCCACATAGGCGTCGTTGAGATTGATGACGGTGAGGGCCGCAGCGGTGGCGCCGCCTACCATATTACTGGGGTTGTGGAAATGAAGGGAGCCTACCACCTGCAGATTGCCCATCGAGATGGATTGCAGCTTGTAAGCACCTTCGTCCAGGCCCAGGTCACCTGCCAGCACCAGCAGATCATCTGCGGTGACGCTCTGCAGGTCGGGGTTGGAGGGGATCATAAAATCGCCGCCGATGGAAACCATCCCGGCCAGGTCAATGACCGTATCTGTGGAGGTGACGATCACATCGCCTCCCACATTCTGAATGCCTTCGAGGGTACCTACGGAGGTGATGAGGTCCTGACCTACCCAGCGCAGGTTCTTCACGATCCCGGCATGTTCGGCCTTGCTGATGACTACCTTGCCCGTCACCACAGTGGCGCCGGCAGCTTCGTATGCAGCATACTCGTCGTCGGTGACCAGGTTGCCGTAATATACGGTCTTGGCATTGTTCTCCACATCATTGCTGATCGTGTCGAGATCAGCCTGGAGATCGGCGATCATCGCCGTGAGGTTCTGATTGTCCTGATCGGTCTTGTCGCTCAGGGCATCCAGCTCGGCTTCCAGGGAAGCGATCTGGTTGAGAAGATCTTTCTGGATGGCCTCGGTGTTCTTGGCTACCTGACCCTCCAGATCATCGATCTGTTTCTGCAGGTCGTCAATATCATCCTTGACACATCCTGCGAACAAAAGTCCGGTAATTAAAAAAATACCTAAAATTTTTCTTTTCATTTTACCTTTTGTTTAAAATGGTTAGTTTTTTCACGCCGCAAAGAAAACATTACATATAAAGAATGGCTTATCACTGAAAAAAAGGACGTTTCAATTAAAAAAATGAGCCTTTTTTTATTGAGACGCTGCCTGTAATCAGATGATGATAAGGGGGATAGATGTCTCCTGTAATGAATAGGGGAAGAGGAGGGCGGACGGGTCAGTCGTTCTTCTTCCTGGCGTACAAGGAATGGATATATTCCGAAGGGGTCTGATTGGTGATCTTCTTGAAGATACGGTTGAAGGTGGCCTTGGAGTTGAACCCGGCCATCTCGGCGATATAGGTGAGGGTGAAGTTGAGGTGTTTGCCTTCCGACATGAGCCGAATGGCCTCTTTCGTGCGGTATTCGTTGACGATCTCATAAAAGCTCTTGCCCAGCTCGTTGTTGAGCAGTGCCGAGATATGGTGTTTGGGGACTCCCGTGGCCTCAGAGATATCGGCCAGCGAGAGATCGTTCTTCAGATAAGCTTTTTCTTTCTCCAGGTAGTTGAGGATCAGCTCCAGCTCCTTAA
>CAZYQV010000291.1:0-4366 GCA_964649775.1 uncultured Rikenellaceae bacterium | reverse complement strand
AACCTTCCCGTAACAAAGGGTAGAAATAGTTAAGTTAATAGTTGGTTAGTTGAAAAAGGTCAAGGCAGTTGGCCTTTTTTATTTTGTCCTGACCGTAGTGCCTGTCGCGGCGCTGCCGGTCACTGCCTCGAGCACCCTCATGTTATCCACGGCATCTTCCAGAGGTACGGGGACAGGTGTTTTTTCCAGCACCGCCTCTGCAAAAGCATCCGCCAGCAACTGATAATGGTCGGCAGGTTCGATGACGATGCGTTCCGTCGTGCCGCGTGACGACCAGGAGAGAAAGGTCTCCTCACCCGCTATGGGGTTGAAAGGCCTCTCTATGCCGATGCTGCCTTCCGTACCCATGATCTGCACATGCTGGGTGTCCTCCAGACGGATGCTGCAGGTGAACGCCGACGTGCCGGCATCGAAGGTCAGCACACCTGCCGCCAGCGTGTCCACACCCAGGCCGGGGTCATACTCCACCGAACCACTCACCGCCGAAGGCTCATCATCAAAGAGAAAACGGGAAAGGGAGATGTTGTAACATCCGATATCCCTCAGTGCCCCTCCGCCATACTCCCTGTGGTTGACGATCGACGCCGGGTCATCATCGAAAAAGGTGAAGACGGAGAGCACCGCCTTCAGTGTGCCTATGCTGCCGTTGCGGACCATCTCGCGGACTTTCTGCCACTGCGGATGAAAACGGTACATAAAAGCTTCCATCACCTTGAGATCCGGGAACTCACGGGTCTCCTCCAGAAAGAGGAGCGCCTCGTCAAGGGTGACGGCCAGGGGTTTCTCACAGAGGACATGCTTCCCTGCCCGGAGGGCTTTCATCGTCCAGGAATAATGCAGATGATTGGGCAGGGGGATATACACAGCATCCACCTCAGGATCTTCCAGGAGAGCCTCGTAGCTGCCGTAAAAACGCCCTATGCCGGCACTCCGGGCCGTCTGTTGCGCCTGCTCCTCCCTCCGCGAAGCCACAGCCACCACCTCACACAGGCGGCTTTTCTGCATGGCAGGGATCATGCTCTCCCGCGCGATAGCCGCCGTGCCTATTATGCCGAATCTTACTTTTCTCCTCACAGGGTGCATTTTTAGTGACCGTAAAGTGTTTCTGAATTGTCCTGCCTGAACAGGTCAGTGCAGTATCCCCTCCCGCGAAAAGGGGATCTCGGTGATCGTGAAGTCGTTGTTATATTGCAACAGGATCATCGAAGTGTTAATGAACCCGCTGAACCAGCCGGTACGTCGGAAATCGAATCTGCCGATACACAACGACGGATTGAAATAACCGGCACACTCTTCAAAAGAGGTGCCGTAACGTTGCAGCAGGGTGAGAAAATAGACGGTCTCATCATATCCGTCCCAGGCAAAGCTCATCACGCCGGGGTCGGTGTGGTACCTTTCCCGGAAAGAGCGGATCACATATTTCTCCACCTCCCCTTCATAGTCGGGAATACGTGTGGTGAAAAGGTGCAGGTTCATCCGGAAAAAGAACTCCAGCTCCATGTTCCTGAAATAGCGCCATGTGGATCCGCCCACCAGGGTGATCGGATATTCGTTGCCGTGGGCATGCAGACGGGAGACGACCTCACTGACAAAACCCTCTTCGTCGGAGAGCACCCATACCACGTTCTCTTTGTACTTGTCCAGCGACAAACGTATGTTGTTCATCGTATCCGTCGGTGCGATCACGGGCGGCACACTCACCTCCTTGATCACCACATCATCGGGATGGAGATCGGGAAGAAGGGCGTCGTAGATATATTCCCTGGCCCGTACATAGAGATCGTGGTGGATAGAGTCGTCCGAATGGATGATCACCAGGTTCTTGTCCGTATTCTCCGCGAGGAAGGCTGCGACATACTGATGCTCGAGGTCTCTTGACGGCTTGCACTGGAAAGCATAAGGATTGAAATGGAGAAAATCGCTCTTGCGGGAGAGGGGCGATATCACGGGGATATGCTTCTTCCGGGAATATTCCGCCACCAGCGAGAGGGTGGAAGGATAGACCGGTCCGATAATGAGGTCCATGCTGTCCAGCGCCCCGGAACGGATGAGCGAATCGACCACCGAGAGGTCTTTTTCGGTATCAAAGACGGTGATCTCCGCACGGACCCCCCTTTTACCGAGGGTGTCGAGGGCCGTCACCACCCCCTGGTAAAAAGGAAGCAGGGTGATGGTGGGAGGATAGATCCAGGAAGGATCGCGGTAGATGATCTTTTTTATTTTCTTGCCGGTAGAAGGATCGACACGGCTGGAATCGATATAACTTCTTTCGTCATTCTCCTTCAGATAAAAAGGGAGCATGAGGGCGATGTGCCATATCCTCTCCGCACCCATCATCACGGCAGTATCACAGGGGAAAGCCGGTTCAAAAACGGTTCTCCCGCCCGGCTGTAACAGGGTGGTATCCTCTGCCAGCGTGTCGGGCAGTGTCTCCGGCACTTCAGGTAGCGCCATCGCAGCAGGTGCCAGCGGGATGCGTATCTGCTGGCCGGGACGTATCTTGTTGTGCAGCCCTTTGTTCACCTTCTTCAGGTCACGTACCGTCAGGTGATAGTTACGGGCTATGCTGTACAAGGTCTCCCCCGGCTTCACTTCATGGATACGATACTTCCCCTGGGGACGCGAAAAGCTGATGCGGTCGGGTACCACCCGCTTCACCGGGATCCTGATGCGGGCGCCCAGCGGAATATCATCCACCTTCAGGTCAGGGTTGAGACGCAGAATCTCATCCACCTCCACATGGTATTGCCTGGAAAGGGAGTAAAGGGTCTCTCCCTCCCGCATGGTATGATAAAGGTATTTGCCACCGGTCACGACAGGCTCCGCTGTCGATGTCTTTTCCACAAAAGGGATCTTCAGGGCCATGCCGGGCTGAAGACCTGTCACCAGCACCGGGTTCTCCTGCGAGATCTCTTTCTGCGAAACACCATAGGCCCTGCTGATGGAATAGAGGGTCTCCCCTTTTTTGACAATATGGATGTAATAGATCTTTCCTCCAAGGATCACTTTTTCCGTCGAACGCTCGATCTTCGGACGGGGCTCCTGGGCATGCACCCGCAGGGGCATGTTAACGGAGACCACTGCAACGAGCAGAAAGAAAAGATATAACAATCTCTTTATCACCTTATTACAGATTAAGCCCATCATCAGCAAAGGTAATAAAATTAAATTCAGCACAAAAAAAAGCGGGAGATCTCCCGCTTTTTCTTTTCTCATCTTTTGTGTCCGTTAATTATCCTTATCGCCCATTTTCATCATCATGCCTGGGCGGGGTCCCATACCGGGTTTCACTCCGGCTGGTTTTCTCATGCCGGGCCTTTGGCCGTTGCCCATGCCGCAGGGTCCTGCTCCCATGCCTTTGCCGTGGAAGCCTGCACCCGGACCGCCTTTGCCACCCATGCCCCTGTGGCTTTGCATGATGAGCCACTGCTCCTCGGTAAGGATGTCACGCATCTTCAGGGCATATTTGGCCCTGACCTTTTTCATTTTATTGATCAGATCCGTCTGCTTGTCAATGTTGGCATTGATGTCTTTCTGATTCGGTTTCTCTGCCGAGATAAGCTGTCTGTATTCGGCCTTCAGCACGGCCATCTCATTTCTCAGGGGCAGGGTCTCCTTCATTCTGTCCAGGAACATCTGCTTCATCTGGTCTTTCTGCTCATCGGTAATATTGAGCATCTCCTGCATCATGGCCCGGCGCTGTGCTACGGCCGGCATCATACCTTTGCCCGGCACAGGCTTCCCCTGCGGGGGCTGTGCATACAGTACCGTTCCTCCCAGTAGGAGCACGAACAGTAACATGGTGTTTTTCATCGTTTTTGTTTTCATGATCTGAAATTTTTAATGATTTATCTTTTTCGTTCTCATCCGTTTGACAATTCCCGGCAACATTTTATTCCCGCAACAAAAATAACTCCGCAGTGCATCTGCGGAGTTATACTGTAATAAGATCATCTGCAAGGACAGGGATCCGGGGGTGGACCGGATCTGCGACGGGGACCGTGGCTCTGTCCGGAGCCTTTTCCCGGCGGCGGACCGCCTCTTTTCCTGCCGGTCCGTTCATGATGGAACGACTCAAGACGGCGGATCTGTTCTTCAGTGAGCATAGGGTAGAGTTCTTTTTTGAAGTCTTTCATGAGCCCCATGAAATCATCCCGGTAGCGTTGACGCAGCTCGTTGTTCTCCGAGGCAAATTTCCTGATCACCGGCAGGATCTTCTCTTTCTGGGCGGGGGTCGGATCGATCAGGTGTATCGTCCAGTAGACAAACCTATCGGCCGAGGAGAAAGAGCGGAATTTGCTGATATGCGCATTCCGTATCTGTGCCGATGTGAGCATCCCCAAGGCAAAGCCGATGAGCAGGGTGG
>CAZYQV010000290.1:0-3363 GCA_964649775.1 uncultured Rikenellaceae bacterium | reverse complement strand
AGATGGAAAAACTGTTCCGGGAAGGAAAGGGTTTTTATCTTTCTCCCTTCAGGGTGATCGTCCTCAAAGAGAAGGAACACGACGGACGTCCCCCGGTGAGAATGGCGGTTACGGTTCCCCGCAGACTTTTCAGGAGAGCGGTGAAAAGGAACCTCATCAAAAGACGGGTAAGAGAAGCTTACCGTTTGAACAAATCCCTGCTGACGGAACCTTTGCGGGAAAGAGGATATGCCGTTGATATTGTCTTTATATACACATTGCCTGAGATACTCTCTTACAGGGATATCGAAGATAAAATAGTGTTATCTTTGCAGAAGATCCTCAAAGAATATGAAAAAAGTGCTCACTAAGATCCTGATCGGGATGATCCGCATATATCAGGCAACCATCTCCCCCCTGTTTCCTCATACATGCCGTTATACCCCCACCTGTTCCACATACGGCGTGGAGGCCCTGAAGAAATACGGGCCCTTCAGGGGAGGCTGGCTGGCCCTGAAACGCTTTCTTTCCTGCAACCCTTTTGGCGGTCAGGGATATGATCCGGTGCCATGAGAGAAAAAGAACGCGGAGGTTCCGTTAATCTTTGTTAAAAGTGGCGGAAAGCTTTTATCTTTCCGTCAAAATCCTCTAATTTGTATTTCCTTAATCTGAAGAACATGAGAAAATTTCGTAAGATCAGAGTTGTTGCGGCGGGTGTTGCCCTGGTGTCGGTGATGATGGTGTTGTTTGCGTTCAAGGAGAGTCACAACTTCAAGCTGGCAAAGAACATTGAGATCTTCAGCAACATCGTCAGGGAGCTGAATCTTTATTTTGTTGATGATATCAAGCCCGACACGCTGATCCCTTCCGGCATAGATGCCATGCTCAAGACGCTCGATCCTTATACGGTCTATATTCCCGAGTCGAAGATGGCGGACTTCAAGTTCATGACCACCGGCCAGTACGGGGGCATCGGGTCACTGATCCGTATGAGCGGGGATTATGCTATCATTTCCGAAGTGTATAAAGGGTTCCCGGCGGATAAGGCAGGGCTGAAGGCCGGCGACAAGATCCTGGAGGTGGACGGTACCTCCATCAAGGGATATCCTTTGGAGAAAGTGAGCGGTAAACTGAAGGGGGTCCCCAACACGGAGGTGGTCCTGACCATCGAGCGACCAGGTACGGAGAAACCGATGAAAGTCACGCTCATCCGTAAGAAGGTGAGCATCCCTGCCGTACCCTATTACGGCATGCTGAATGACCAGACAGGATATATCCGCCTGAGCAATTTTACCTCCGGTGCTTACAATGAGGTGAAGACAGCCCTTGACAAGCTGAAGAAGAAAGAGGGCATGCAGTCGGTGATCCTCGACCTGCGTGGCAACCCCGGCGGCCTGCTCATCCAGGCGATACAGATCGTCAACCTGTTCGTTGAGAAGGGTCAGACGATCGTCAGCACACGGGGTAAGGTGAAAGACTTTGATCATGTCTACAAGGCTCCTTCGCAGCCTGACGAACCGGACATCCCGCTGGCAGTACTGGTGAACAGCGGCTCGGCGTCGGCTTCCGAAATCGTGTCGGGAGCCATACAGGACCTGGACCGGGGGGTGATCCTCGGACAACGAACTTTTGGCAAGGGGTTGGTACAGACCACCCGCCCCGTGGGGTACGGCGGCCAGCTCAAGATGACCTCGGCGAAGTATTACATCCCCAGTGGCCGGTGCATACAGGCCCTCGACTATTCCCACCGCAACCCCGACGGCAGCGTGGGTCATATCCCCGACTCCCTTATCTCGGCATTCAAGACCAAAAACGGAAGGACCGTTTATGACGGCGGAGGGATAGATCCCGACATCCATGTGAACCCCGGCACACTCAGCCCCATCACGATCAACCTGTATATGCGGTTCTTTATCTTTGATTATGCAACGCAATTTGCCCTGGAACATGACTCCATCCCCCCGCCGGAGAAATTCACCATCACGGATGACATCCTGAATGATTTCCACGACTTTATCAAAGAGAAGGATTTTAATTATGATACGGAATCGGAGAGCAAGCTGGATGAGCTGGTCGAAACGGCGAAAAAGGAGGACTATTACGAACGTGCTGCAAAAGAGTTTGAGCAACTGCGCAAAAGCCTGTCACACAATATTGATGATGATTTTTACCGCCACCGGGACGAGATCGCCGAGTTGCTCAAGCAGGAGATCAGCGGACGGTACTATTATCAGGCAGGTAAGATCGAGAGCACCCTCGACAGAGACAGTGTGATCATCCGTGCCGAAAAGATCCTGGCCGATCCGGAGGAATACAACAAGATCCTTTCGGGAACAAAGGGGACGGCAATGTAATAATGTAATAGTTTGTTATTGCAAAGTTACTTATAGGAACAATCTCTTAATATGTCTTTCCAGGAGGTTTTCCCTGACCTGCCTGCCGATGATATTTTCATTTTTTTCCACAAGGTCCAGATATTCTCCCCCTTTTTCTGCGGCCAGTTTATAAGCTACGTGCATCAGCTGTCGCAGGTGGGGATTGAAGTTGCGGTTGCCGGGGATATGGCGTAGTGCAGCTGCGATCTTTTCCCCGCTCCAGCGGCTGAGCTCCACAGCCCCGGGGAGGGCTGCGGGGTCGATGTCGATCACTTCGGCGTAGGGTGCCGTCAGCTCTTCCATCCTGCGCAGCCCGGCTGCATAGAACTCTTTCACCATGGCCAGGGCTTCCGGGCCGGCGAGGGCCAGGCCGATCAGCTCTTCCAGCCAGGTGGTGCCGGCGGTCTTGACGTGGATCCCCTGGTCATATTTCCGGATGAGACGCCCCATGACGGGGTAGATGGAGAACTTATCACTGCCCGAGTGGATGCTCAGCTTCAGATTGTCCGGGAGTCCGAAGTGGGCCCGTGCATAGCTGAGGACGATGAGGTCCTGTTCGAACTCCTGCTCGAACTTTTTCAGGTCGCCCACGTAGTCCACACCTTTGTTAAAACGGCCGGAAAAACGGGGTGCGATGGTCTGTACCGGGATCTCTTTTTCTGCCAGGATTTTCAGGATGAAGTACAGATCCGCCGGGGACTGCGGCTCCTCCACCTCGTCCATGGAGACCTCCACGACAAGGGATTCCGGGTCTTTGTTGGCCGCGATGTGCCGGAAAATGCGTTCGGCCTCGTTGATGGCATGAAGGTATTGCCCTGCAAAGCGACGGAGGTAAGGCTCGTCGGCAGGTACCGGCCGGTCCATGCCCGGGAGGGTGATCGTGCCGGAAGGGGTGGCATTGTCGGCGATGAACGCTTCCGTTTCTTCCGGAGAGACCGGCTTGCCGATGGCGTTGGCCACGTCCATCGTAAAAAAATCAGACCAGGGCAGGAACAGGTCAACATTGGAG
>CAZYQV010000289.1:0-9089 GCA_964649775.1 uncultured Rikenellaceae bacterium | reverse complement strand
TCATCGTTCATCCTTCCTGATAATGGCTTCCCGGTCGGGGCCCACGGAGATCATCGTTACGGGAACACCTGTTTCCGATTCGAGGAAGGAGATATATGCTTTCAGTTGTTCCGGCAGCTCGTCGTAGTGCCGGATGCCGGAGATATCTTCCTCCCATCCTCCGAACTCCCGGCAGAGGGGCTCGATCTTTCCATCCAGGCTGTAAAGCAGTTTGTGGCTCTCTTTTCCGTTGATAAGATATGCCGTACACACTTTGAACGCACCTATGCCGGTAAGCACGTCCGGTTTGGTCATGATCAGTTCGGTGACCCCGTTGAGCATGATGGCATAACGCAGGGCGGGTAGGTCGAGCCATCCGCAGCGCCGGGGACGGCCGGTGGTGGCACCGTATTCATTTCCCTGCCTCTGCAGGAACTCTCCACGGGTGTCGTGCAACTCGGTAGGAAAAGGACCGCTGCCCACACGTGTGGTGTACGCCTTGAAGATGCCTCTTACACGGCCTACACGCGAGGGTGCCAGACCCAGGCCGGTGAGTGCACCTGCAGCGATGGTGTTCGAAGAGGTGACATAAGGATATGTGCCGAAATCGATGTCCAGCAGCGTGCCCTGGGCACCCTCCGCCAGAATGCTCTCGCCCTCGTCCAGCAGGCGGTTGATGAGATACTCGCTCTCCACCAGCCGGAAACGACGCATCACGTCAATGCCTGCGAACCAGGCTTCCTCATACTCCGCAGGATCCCCGTCATAGTTGTACATCTTCAGGATATCCTTGTGTTTGCGCGTGAGCGCCCGGTATTTGTCCATGAAATCATCCTGCAGGATATCTCCGGCACGCAGGCCGTTGCGACCCGTCTTGTCCATATAGGCAGGACCGATGCCTTTAAGCGTCGAACCGATGCGTGTGCGTCCCTTGGCAGCCTCCGAGGCGGCATCCAGCAGACGGTGCGTAGGAAGGATCAGATGAGCCTTGCGGGAGATCACCAGACGCTCCTCGGGAGGGAAGCCCGACTTCGTCAGCATGGCGATCTCCTCGGCAAAAATGGCCGGGTCGAGCACCACGCCGTTGCCGATGATGTTCAGCTTGTCGGGATGGAACACCCCGGAAGGAATGGTATGGAGTATGAACTTGCTGTCATTGAACTGCAGGGAATGGCCGGCATTGGGCCCTCCCTGAAAACGGGCAATGACATTGTACTCCGATGTGAGCACATCGACAACCTTGCCTTTGCCCTCGTCACCCCACTGCAAGCCCAGTAATACATCTGCTTTCACTGTGATTTTTTTAGGTTTATTGAAAGGATTGATCAGACTGTTTGCTGTAAACAGATGCAAATATACCACATTGTGAAATGCATTGAAAAAAAGAGCGGGGAAAAGAACAAGAAATCTTTTGTTCCGTTACTTATTTTCCTGATTATCTGTCATATCCCCCTCTTCACTGTCCCTGGAAACGCCATAGATATACAGGGAATGATAAAGAGGACGGAAATTGTTCAGCTCACAGGCCGTGCGGATGATGTCATGGATGCGGGGGTCACAGAACTCGATCACATTTCCTGTCTCTGTGTCGATAAGATGGTCGTGCTGACGGCAGTTGAAAGATTTTTCATACTGGGCAATGTTCCGGCCAAACTGGTGTTTGATCACAAGATTGCAGCTCAGGAGCAACTCGATCGTGTTGTACAACGTGGCACGACTCACCTGGTAATTCTTGTTCTTCATCGTGATGTACAACGACTCGATATCGAAATGACCGTCGGTGTTGTAGATCTCTTTCAGGATGGCAAACCGTTCGGGGGTCTTGCGGTGTCCCTTTTTTTCCAAATAATCCTTGAAGATTTTTTTTACCGTCTGCTGCGTTTTGGTATTTGACATTTTGTTAATTATTACCAGGTTGTTAAGGCCGGCAAATTAGAAAAAAATATCGAGAAACAAAAGTTTATTTAGATTGTTTAAAGTCTAAAAGGTTAAAATGGATAGTGACGGCAAAAGGGATTCATTCGCCGGAATACTCTTCCCTGTTGACCGCTTCGATCCCTTTGATCTTGGCCAGGTTGAGTATGAGGTTGTTCAGATGGACGGTGCTGTGCACGTACAGATCGACGATGGCCTCGAATATTCCGTCGTGTACATCCACATTCAGGCTGCGTATGTTCACGTCGAGCTGTTTGGCGACCAGGGTGGTGATGTCGCTGAGGATGCCCAGGCGGTCGATGCCGGTGATATGGATGCGTGAGAGGAAGGCCCTCATCTTGTGTTCGGTCCACCGCACGGGGATGATCCTGTCGCCGTGTTTGGCAGCCAGCTGGACGATCGTCGGGCAGGTAGACTTGTGTACGACGATGGTGTCCTTTTCTTTATCGAGATAGCCTACCACATTGTCTCCCGGGATCGGTTTGCAGCAGTTGGCGATGACGTATCCCGCCTCTTCTTCTGCCGGGTTGTCCCTGAGAAGGACCGTTTTTTTCTCCTTTTTTTCTTTCTTCCCGCTCTCTTCCCCGCCTTTCTTCTGGCCGGTGCCTTTGTTCCTCAGGAACTGCAGCGTCCAGTACTTGACCAGTTTGTTCCTGGATTTTCTTTTCAGGATTTCTTCGGCATCTTCCAGGTTGATCAGTCCCAGTCCTATCTTGCTGTAGAACTCATCTTTGGTGAGTGTCTCATAAGCGTTCATCAGCTTGCGTACCACATAAGCGGTGGTGTTGAGGCCCAGCGATTTCATCTTCCGCTCCAGCCTCTCCTTGCCGATGCGTATATGGTTCTTGCGCTCTGTCTTCAGAGCGTTCTTGATGCTCACCTTGGCCTTGGCGGTGATGACATAGTTGAGCCATTCGGCCTGGGGTTTTTGTTTGTCGGAGGTGAGTATCTCCACCTGGTCGCCGCTGGAGAGCTTATAGCTCAGAGGCACCAGCTTGTGGTTCACCTTGGCCCCGATGGCATGGTCGCCGATCTCGGTGTGGATCTCATAG
Source organism: uncultured Rikenellaceae bacterium (assembly GCA_964649775.1). Taxonomy (GTDB): domain Bacteria; phylum Bacteroidota; class Bacteroidia; order Bacteroidales; family VadinHA17; genus DRPN01. Next base: position 6,123 of record CAZYQV010000289.1, on the reverse strand, counting down.
GCGAAGTCGAGAGCCGAAGCGTTCTTGGGCAGCGACTTGATATGTCCTTTGGGGGTGAAGACCAGTATCTCGGAGGTGTAGAGATTCAGCTTGAAGTCGTCGAGGAACTCCAGGGCGTTGTCGTTGGGGTTGTCCAGCAACTCCCGGATCTTTTTCAGCCAGATGTCGAGCTCGCTTTCCTGTGTCTCGGGCAGTTTTTCCCCTTTGTATTTCCAGTGGGCGGCATAGCCCCTCTCGGCGATCTCATCCATGCGCCGCGAACGTATCTGTACCTCTACCCATTTGCCGTCGTGGCCCATCACGGTGGCGTGGAGTGCTTCGTAGCCGTTGGCCTTGGGCTTGCTCACCCAGTCGCGCAGACGGTCGGGTTTGGGGAGATAGATATCGGTGATCAGCGAGTAGATGAGCCAACACATGGCTTTCTCCGACACCCTCGGCTTGGGCTCGAAGACTATGCGGATGGCCAGGAGATCATATACCTCCTCAAAAGAGATGTTCTTGGTCTGCATCTTCTTCCAGATCGAATAGATCGATTTGGGACGTCCCGAGATCTCAAAACGGATCTTGTTCTCTTCCAACTTCTCAATGATGGGCAAGGAGAAACGGTTGATCTCTGCGAGCCTTTTCTTTTCGTTCTGCCGTATCTTGCTGGCGATCTCCTCATAGATCTCCGGATAACGGTACTTCATGCTGAGATCTTCCAGCTCCGTCTTGATGGCATACAGCCCCAGACGATGGGCCAGCGGAGCATAGATATAGATCGTTTCGGAGGCAATCTTGATCTTCTTGTCGGCAGGCATGGAGCCCAGGGTGCGCATGTTGTGCAGACGGTCGGCCAGCTTGATGAGGATCACGCGCATGTCGTCGGAGAGGGTAAGCAGGATCTTACGGAAATTCTCGGCCTGCGAGGAGGTGTGCTCTGAAAAAGCTCCCGAGATCTTGGTGAGACCATCGATGATGCGGGCGGTCTTCTCATCGAACATCTGCCGGATGTCGTCGATGGTATAGTCGGTATCCTCCACCACGTCGTGCAGCAGGGCACAGCTGATGGACAAGGCCCCGAGGCCGATCTCTTCCGAGACGATGCGGGCGACCGCCAGAGGATGACAGATATACGGCTCTCCCGACCGGCGGCGCATGTCCTTGTGTGCAAGAAAAGCCAGGTTGAAAGCTTTTTCCACACGCTCACGGTCCGCCTTTTTCTTCAGACGAGGACTGTACTGCATCAACAGACGGAACTGTTCTTCGATACGGTTTTTTTCCTCTGCAGTGAGTACACTTTTTGTTTCCACTATCTCTTTTTCCGGCATATCTTTCACTCCCTTCATGCAAAATTAGTCAAAATGCAGCAATAATCACTCTGCTCAGGGATAAATGACCATTACCTGTCCGGTTTTTTGTATACGTTTTCCGGCGGGGGTGCGGGCGGTGAGATAAAAAACGTACGAGCCCGCCACCACAGGATGACCTTTCAGGTCTTTCCCGTCCCATTTCTTTGTATAATCATCACTATCGAACAGCAGGGTGCCCCAGCGGTCGCGAATGATCAGGTGGTACTCCTGCGGGGCGAAAGAAAAGACGGGTGCAAAATAGTCATTGATATTGTCCCCGTTCGGTGTGAAGGCATTGGGGAAGAAAACCCCGGCTTCCGGAGCGATGCAGGTAAATGGTGAAAAGGTATGTACTTCCCGTGCCTCGGGGCCGCTTCTCCCGACGGCCTCCGTCATATAACAGTAAACTCCGTTGTTGCCGGGCTGGTATTGCAGGTCACGGATGTTATCATCATAGGAGGTGTCGGTCGCTGTCAGCTCTGCCAGCAGGACGGGCGGATCATCGCCTGTACGGCGCCAGAGACGGTATGCCGTGACGGTGTCGTAGCTGTGTACGGCCGGCCAGGTGATGTGGTTGATGAAGTCCCGGTGTGAGACGCCGGGAGTGGGTACGGCAAAAGGAGGTGACGAGAGGACACTCCTCCCGCAGGGGTTGATGGCGGACAACCGGTAGTAAAGGGGTGCCCTGATACTGTCACCCGTATCATCGGTATAAAGCAGTTCTTCTTCCGCATGGTCCTGCCACCGTTGGAGGGTGTCGGGGAAGAATGTGGGCAAGGACCCGCGTACCAGCAGGTAGTCACGGACGCCCGCCGCCGGATCGGTGAAGAACTGCAGACGTACCTCCCTGTTGCCTGTGACCTGCAGGTCGCCACAGGCAATAAACGCCGGTGGTACTGGCATATCGGTGCGGATACACCGCATATTTGAGAGAGAGATCCACCCCCGGCGGTGATACGACCTGATAATGAAACAATAGATCTTTCCGGGGACAAAGCTGAGGATCGTATCGCCGGCAGCAGTGGGAGGAAGCGAGTCGTACAGAACGAAAGGATCATCCCCCTCCCTACCGTACACGGCACAGGCTGTGAGACTGTCCCCCCAGCCCTTGTAGCCGCTCCAGCTCAGGTGTATGGCTGCCCCGCACGAGTCGAATGATGTCTTCAGCAGATTGGTGGTGTGGGCATCCGTCAGCGGACTCAGGTTGAGGGCCGAATCATAGGCGGCGATGACGTACCCTTCGGTGAAGAGTCCGGCATGTGCAGTGCCGTCACGGTAGCTCGTGGCATAAGGGTCGCGGAGCGTATCCACAGCTACCCAGCTGTCTCTTGTATTGCGGTAAATGATGTATCCGGCGACGTCCTTGTCGGGACTGGCGGTCCAGTACAGGGAGACATCACCGGCAGGAGGCTCGACGGAGATGTACTCCAGACGGGGCGGAAGAGGGGAGATGGTATCCTGGGCTGCCGCCGGAGAAACCGGCATCAAAAACAGTACAGGGAAAAAAAAGAATACCCTTGATCCGCGGAAAAAAGTTTTCAGCAGGAACAGTTTCGTTGTTATGATAACGTTTCTCCCTCGCATCTTCGGATCATTCCTGCTGTTGTCCGTTGTTACATCTGCCCGCCACCGCCTCGGTCATCTCGCCCGGATCGAGGTATTTAGCTGCCATATCTGTTACTTTCCCGGCAGTCATGGCGTTGACCTCCCGGGCAAACCGGTTCAGGTAATCGAAAGAGATCTCTGACGCCACCAGCCTCTTGACCATGTCGCTGCGGGCCAGCGCGCCGTCGAGCGACTGCAGGAGGCTGCCCATGAGGTAGTTGCGCACAAGGTTCATCTCCTCTTTGGCGGGTGGCACCTCCCGCAGTGAACGGATCTCTTTGTAGATCTCTACCAGAGCGGGCCGGCATACTTCGGCACCCACCTCGGTGTGGATGCTCAGATAGGCATCCCTGTGGAAGGGCTTCATGGAGGCGGAGATGCCGTAGGTATATCCTTTTTCTTCCCGTATGTTACGCATCAGCCGTGAGCCGAAATACCCCCCCAGCAGTGTCAGGGTGAACGAGAGGGCCGGAAAATCGGGATGATCCCTGTTGACGGTCCTCTTTCCTATGGTCACAGAGGCCTGCAGGGTACTCTCCTTGGGGACACGTCTCCTCGACGCCGGTGACAGGGGAGGAGCAGGAGGATCCGGAAGCTCCGGCGCGACACGTCCTTCACCGGCGGGACCAAAACGCTGTTCTATATCTTTCAGCAGGTCATCGCTCACCTCCCCCGTGAGCACGAGGAAACAGTTGTTGCAGTGGATGTTGCTCTCATGCCATTGCTGCAGGTCGCCGGGGGTGACCTGTCCGTAATGGGCCACCTCCCTGCGCTGGCCGTAAGGATGATCGCTGCCGAAGATCTCCTCCCGGAAGGCGACATGCGACTGGTAACTGACCTTCTCCGCTTCAATAATGAACGACTGCTGTTCCTGCTTCAGCCATGTCTGTACCTCCTTCTGGGGGAAAGTGGGGTTGTGCAGGATATCATCCAGGATCTCCAGTACGCTGGCGGCATGACGCGGCAACGTGTAGAGACTGATACCCGCATAGTCGCGCGTGTTGTAGGTGAGGATATAACTGCCGTAGTAGTCGAACAACTCGGCAATGGTCTTGCCGTCGCGTGTGCGGGTACCCTCACGCAGCGTGTTGATGGTCGCCTCGCATACGAGGGGTTTCTGCTCGGTCCAGTGCCCCCCGGGAAAAACAAGATCGAGACGGACGGCCTCCAGCCCGGCAGAGGGGATCAGATAAAGCCTGTTCCTGCCGCCGAGAAGGATCTCCCGGGGAGGCTGCCAGCGAATGTCTTCCACGGCCCGTACCGGTGGAGCTATGCTTCTGTCTATGCTCATAAGTCGTTGAAAAATTAATGTTACTGGGTGTTCCCCTCTTCATCATTCCTCGCCGCCGCATGGTAATACAGCACGGAAAGGTTGTTCTCCCGGAAGAGCTCCTTGGCTTTGGCCCGGATCATGCCGGTGGTGACGCCACGGTAACGGTCCATTTCGCTGTTGACGGCACCGGCATGGTCGAGGAACTCAAAATAGGCCAGATTCATGGCTTTGTTGAGGATGTGTGCCTGCGAGAAGACCCAGGTCGATTCGACGCGGTTCTTCACCTTGGTCAGCTCCCGCTCTTCGAGATCGCCTCTGATCAGCAGTTGCAGCTCATCGAGGATCGACTCCTCGGCATCCTCCATGGTGACCCTGTTCATCAGTGTGCCGGAGATGACCAGCAACCCCGGGTCGATACTGCCCATTACATAAGCATCTATCTGGCTGAAAAGTCTTCTCTCCTTGACCAGCCGCTGGTACAGGCGGGAGGAGTTGCCATTGGCCAGGATATCGGTGATCAGGTCGGAGGCATAAAACCCTTCCGAATAACGGGGGTCCATGTGCCAGGCCATGTAGATGACGTCGGCCGGCACATCACGCTCCACATGGAGGACCTCCTTCTTCCCGTGGGGCGGCTCGGCAGGGATCTTTTCTCCATCCAGCTGACGGCCGGGGATGTCGCCAAACCATTTCCTGACAAGCTCTTCCGCCTCGCCGCCACTGATATTGCCGGAGAGGGAAAGAATGGCATTGTTAGGTGCATAGTGGGAGAAAAAGAAAGCTTTCACCTCCTCAAGGGTGGCTTTCTCAATATGACTTATCTCCCGGCCGATGGTGGGCCAGCGGTAAGGATGTTTTTTATATGCCAGGGGGCGTAACAGCAGCCACACGTCGCCGTAAGGCTGGTTCAGGTAACGTTGTTTGAACTCTTCGATGACCACCTGTTTTTGTACCTGAAGACCCTCCTCCGAGAAGGCCGGTTCGAGCATGCGGTCCGACTCCAGCCAGAAAGCCGTTTCCACATTCTCCTTGGGGATCGTAATGTAATAATTGGTGAAATCGTTGTTGGTAAAAGCATTGTTCTCACCCCCTGCAAGCTGGAGAGGCCTGTCGAACTCCGGAATATGCCGACTTCCTCCGAACATCAGGTGCTCAAAGAGATGGGCAAAACCGGTACGGTCGGGGTCCTCGTTGCGTGCGCCTACCTTGTAGAGCAGGTTCACAGCCACCAGCGAGGTCTGGGGATCTTCGTTGACCAGTACTTTCAGTCCGTTGTCTAATGAGAATGAAGAAAAATCTATCATGCAGGATGTTTTGATGATGAGTATATCCCCCGGTGGGAGTGCCGAATCTTTGCAAACTTAAAAAAAAGATGTTTATGCGGTGACAATGCCTGCCAATAATTATCCCAAATGACACATTAGGAAGCCCGATAAAGCTGAGCTGATACATTGTTGGATTAATCCCGGTTTATGGGAGCATACAATAAAAAGCTTTCATCCTTTTTTATTGCTGATTTTGGATTTATCTTTGCACACCATGAAGGTACGCAGAGGACTGGTCAGGCTCTATAAATGGCGCGACGAACATATTCCCGACAGGGAGTTCGTAATGATCGTCAGTTTCATTATTGGTGTCCTGGCCGGTTTTGCTGCCGTGATCCTGAAAAACATTGTCCGTCTGCTGGAGCATTTCCTTACCACCACATTCGATCTGGAGATGCATGGTTATCTATACATCGTCTTTCCTGTGGCAGGTATCCTGATCGTGGTCTTTTTTATCCGTTACCTGTTGCGGCAGCCCATAGGGGATGGTGTTCCCATTGTGTTGTATGCTATCTCCAGAAACAATGGCCGCATCAAAGGGCACAACATGTATTCGTCGATCATTGCCAGTGCCATCACCACCAGTTTT
>CAZYQV010000288.1:0-4499 GCA_964649775.1 uncultured Rikenellaceae bacterium | reverse complement strand
GTTATTACTTTAATGAGTCGGTCTCGGTGGACCCGCGGCAAGATCCCGATATTGACAAGTACTTTGATAAACTGAAAGGTTATAAGGTAAATAAAGTGACGGGGACCATCAAGTCGGTGAACGGAGGTCCTGTAACCATTCTCAACGGAAACCTGACGATCATGTCGGGTGATATCTCTGCCACATGGGAGGTGAAAGATTTTGTGGTCAAGCAGGGAGCTACCCTCACCCTGGGCAACGAAAACGGCCAGTGGGACGATCTGCAGAAGGTGCTCGATGAAAAAAAGGCGTTTACCGTGACTGTTGAGGGCGCTACCGATAAAGGAGGAGTCGTTTTCCTTCTCAGCGTGGATATAGACGTGACGGTGACAGCCAATCCCCTGAAATAGATTTTACAGGATAAAAGAAAAAAACCGGTCGGCTGACCGGTTTTTTTTTGTTCAGCGTATCAGCTGCCGGAAGAGGATGGCGTTGGCGAACATTTTGTGAGTGCCGCAGAAGTATCCTCTGAAGAGAGGATCGTCGATGAAGCTGATCACCCTCCCCTGTCCCTGCGGGGTGATGATGACCTCCGGTGATCCGCTGATCCTTTTGATGTTTTGTTGCGACACATAGCCGCTCAGGAGAGGGTTTTCCGTATAACGTACCGGCTGATGGTAGTATGCTTTCACGTTCCTGGCTGCCAGGGTGCTGTTCCTGAACACAGGCAGTTCATCGCGTACATATCCGTAGGCCAGGGGATGTGACAGCGCCAGCCGGGTGCTGAAGATGGCGCCGCTGATGCGTTCCAGGGACTGGCTGCGGAAGGCCTGCTCGTAGGGGTAGTGACGGCTGCTGTCGGGACGGGCAGCACTTTTGAACTGCACGCCGGCCAGCTTGAGCTGAGCCAGGTAGCGGTTGGCGCTCTTCAGGGCGACGACGGTGCCGCCTTTCCTGACCCATGCTTTCAGCTGCTCACCGAAAGAGGAGGAGAGTGTGCCGTAACTGCCGCCGGCCAGGATCAGCACGTTGTATTTCGTCAGGTCGATGTTGCCGGCACGTCGGAGGTCTACCATCGTCAGGGGGAGGGCAACGCTGCGGTCGAGGTACTGCCATATCTCGCCCGCCTCGAGGCTGGAGACACCGCTGCCGGTGAGCAGCAACGGCCGCGGCATCTCCAGGGGTGCCAGGAAACGGCTGCCCAGATCGATGCCTTTGCCCGTGAGTCCTGTGCTGACGGGATAGATGTCCACGCCGGTGCGGGAGGCCTGGTCACGGAGAAAATCGTACAGCTCGCGGGGAGATTTTTGCTGGTTCTGCACCGGCACGAAGATGGTGCCGTAGGTGAACTCTTTCTTCAGGGAGCCGTCGTCGTAGGTGAAAGGAGCCATGGCCACACGTGCCCGGAGACCTGCCGCGAGGATCCGGTACAGCAGGCGGGGCGTGTTGTATTCGTCCCAGGTGAAAAGATATCCGTAACGACTCATCTCCCCCGTGACCTTTCCTGTGGGCTGCAGGGCTTGCTTCACCCTGTCGCCGGCGAGGGCTGTCAGCATCTTCTCCTCCGTGACGGCCTGGCAGGGCATGTTGTATGCCAGAGGGAAAGTCCAGGTAGAGACATCATAGAAGGTGCTGTCGCGGAAATGCGTGTTTTTCTCGAAGAGGGCGCGTACGAGACGGTATTGCGGCTGACGGGCCGGCACCAGGTACCCGCTGGCGGGGGTGAGGAGGGTGCCGCCGGCGCGGAAATCTTTTTTCAGACTGCGTACCTCTATCTGGTGGGCCTGCAGCAGACGGACGAGCATGCGTGTGCGGGTGATGTCCGACGGGTCGCCGAAGACATACCCTTTTACGGGCGCTTTCTCAGCCTCTCTGAGGGCGCTGAGGAAGAACTCTTTCTGATAGGTGAGCAGCTCGTCATGCAGGTCGCGGGCGGCGGCCAGCGTCGAGAGACTCACCGTCAGCTGGTTGCGTATGGCAAAAGGAAAGGTGAGCCGTCCGTAAGAGGTCTCCCGCACATGACCCCGCACCGAGGCCTGCTCGAAGAGGATGCCTATGCCGCCGTTCACGTCGGGGAAAGAGGAGCCCTTGCCGTAGTAATAGTCGTCGAAGCTCTCCTCGGTGAAGTACTGGCTGCCGAGGCGGTCGAGATAGCGGGCATGGTACTGTGCTATGCGGGCGGTCAGGTCGTAGTTCTTCTGCGGCGTCACCGGGTTGTTGCGCGAGGGGATGCCCGGCTGGAAGAAGAAGGTGGCGGCCGAGCCCATCTCGTGGTGGTCGGTGACGATGTTGGGCCGCCAGCGGTAGAACTGTCGCACGCGGGCACGGCTCTCGCGGTTGACCAGCAGGGTGTAGTCGCGGTTCATGTCGAACCAGTAGTGGTTGCCGCGGCCGCGGGGCCACGGCTCGTTGAACTCATCACTCACCGCGTCAGAAGAGGGATGCAGTCCTTTGCGGCTGATGACCCACTCCGAAAAACGGCTGTAACCGTCGGGGTTGATCGTCGGGTCGACGATGATGATGTTGTTCTTCAGAAACTCCTCCAGCGCGCCGTCGCGGGCGGCGGCCAGGTGGTAGACCGTCAGCAGGGAGGCGTTGGCGCCGCTGGCCTCGTTGCCGTGGATGGTATAGCTCAGCAGCACCACCAGCGGGACCCCTGCGGGGTCAATGTCGTCGCTGCGGGCCGGATCGCACAGCGCCAGATGATCGCGGCGCATCTCCTCCAGACGGTCTTTGTTCTCCGGAGCGGTGATGATCACATACAACAGGGGACGCTCCTCGTAGGTGCGGCCGTACTCCTGTACCGTGACCCTGCCGGTGGCCGCCGCCACAGCATATATGTACTGCACCAGCCGGTCGTGGGGGACATGCTGCTCCCCCACCTCAAAGCCCAGCACCGACGACGGCACAGGGACCGAGGGATCATACGTGATACTGTCGGGGAGATACCAGGAGAGAGAGGGCTGCTGTGCCGTGGCAAAAGGTGAGAACAAAGCAAAAGAGAAGAGGGATAAAAAGAAAAATTTCCTGAAAAAATGCATGTCCTGAAGAGTTTAATGGATAATGGTTGCGAAGATATGAATTTCTTTTTTCCCGGATTACTGCTTTTAAACAGAACGCAGGTCATTTTTTGTTCTCCACGAAAAATATATTTTTACACAAACCAAAACATTGGAGAGTATGTTGACCGAACAGTTGCTGCGTCCCCGCAGTATTGTGGTGGTGGGGGGCTCGGAAGACCGCCGCAAGCCGGGCGGCAAGGTGCTGGAGAACCTGCTTGCCGGGCCTTTCTCCGGCGACCTGTATGTCGTCAACCCCAGGGCCGGTGAGGTGCAGGGGGTGCGGTCGTACCGGGATGTGAAGGACCTTCCCTCTGTCGACCTGGCCATCCTGGCCATCGCGGCGAAGTACACCCTGCCGGCTGTGGAGGTGCTGGCCCGTGAGAAAGGAACCAAAGGGTTCATCATCCTCTCGGCCGGCTTCGGCGAGGAGAGTGCGGAGGGGGCCGCCCTGGAGAAGGAGATTGCCCGCGTCATCGGGGAGAACGGTGGCGCCCTCATCGGTCCCAACTGTATCGGCGTGATCACCCCTGTCTACAGCGGGGTCTTCACCACGCCCATCCCGAAGCTGGACCCGCAGGGGGTGACCCTCATCTCCGGCTCGGGCGCCACGGCCGTCTTCATCATGGAGGCGGGCATGCCCAACGGTCTCTCCTTCGCGTCGGTCTTCTCGGTGGGCAACAGCGCCCAGACGGGCGTGGAGGATGTGCTGGCCTACCTCGACGAGCACTATGACCCTGCGACCTCCTCGCGGGTGATCCTTTTGTATATGGAGAGCATACGCAAGCCGCGTATGTTGCTGCGTCATGCTGCCTCGCTGATACGCAAGGGCTGCCGCATTGCTGCGGTGAAGGCGGGGGTGTCGGCCGCCGGCAGCCGCGCCGCCTCCTCCCATACGGGCGCCATGGCCGGCAGCGACGAGGCCGCCGCCGCCCTCTTCCGCAAGGCGGGCATCGTGCGCTGTCACAGCCGCGAGGAGCTGGTCACCGTCGGCGGCGTGATGATGCACCCCCTGCCGCAGGGAAGGCGTTTTGCGGTGATCACCCACGCCGGGGGGCCTGCCGTCATGCTCACCGACACCCTCTCGCAGGAGGGCCTCGAGGTGCCGCCCCTGGCAGGGGCGGCGGCAGAGCGCCTCAAAGAGAAACTCTTCCCCGGCTCGTCGGTGCGCAACCCCATCGACTTCCTCGCCACGGGCACGGCCGCCCAGCTGGGCGAGATCATCGACGCCTGCGAAAAAGATTTTGACAACATCGACGCCATGGTGGTCATCTTCGGCAGCCCGGGCCTCTTCCCCGTCGACGACGTGTATGCCCTCCTGGACGAGAAGATGCGCACGAGCCGCAAACCTGTCTTCCCCGTGCTGCCGTCGGTGATCAACGTGAAGCGCGAGATAGAGGATTTCATCGCCCGCGGACGCATCAACTTCCCCGACGAGGTGGTGCTGGGCCGTGCCCTGGG
>CAZYQV010000287.1:0-4347 GCA_964649775.1 uncultured Rikenellaceae bacterium | reverse complement strand
CGGAGGAGGGTCACACCTAATCCCCTTTGGCTTCAAGGGTCATCAGGAAAGCGTGTGTGGGATACTCTGAGATATCATCGATATCGCTGCTCGAGAGGAAGACATACACACGCATTTTGTCTTTCCCGATCTCCTTAATGATGATTGTCCTGGTGTAGTCCTGCAACACAAAGAACTCAGGCTCCTTGATCTGCAGCACCATCACATTGCTGAAGGTGACATCATACACGGAATCAACTTTTTCCATGGCACAGCGCATGGTGATGGTGGTATCTTCTGCTAAGGTAAAGGTGGCATGCTCGGCGGGGGTGAACTTTGTGATCCAGATACCGTAGGGAGTGGTCTTGATCACCTCCAGCCCGTTGTTGCTGGCGTAACGGTACCCTGTCATCCCGCCGCCGTTCTTCACACTGTGGCCGTAAGAACCGTTGTAGTAGAAAGTAAACTCATCGTCATACTCTTCTCCCAGACCGATGTCATCGAGCACATCGTTGTAGAAGGGCAGGTATACATTCCCGAAATCTGCTGTGATCGGTGAGAAGATCGCATCTCCCGAGGTAATGGTCCGGCTGATCTTCCACGTCTTGCCGTCGGCATCCTCGGGCCCCCCTGTAAGCAGGTCCCACGGGGAATTGGGAGCAATGGACACGGTCTTGGTCTGGGAATCCTCCCCTCCCTTGCCGGTGACGGTCAGGGTCACGCTGTACTCACCGGGATCGTCGTAAACATGAACCGGATTGGGTTCTGTAGCGTTCTCTCCGTCACCAAAATCCCACAGGTAACTGTCGGCATTCACGGCCTTGCTGTTAAAGATCGCGGTATCCCCCCTCACCTCAAAATAAAAATCCACCAGGGGAGCCTCGTTCTCGCACGAAAGGATGAGCCAGACGGCTGCCCCGGCGATCAGGGCAAACAGGAAGGGGTTCTTTCTCTTTTTCATGGTACTGTTCATTTGTATATGTTTATTGTTAATATCAGTCTCCCTTTACATCCCACCATACCGGTGTATATATCTCGTTAGGACCCTGTCTTTCGATGGCCTCCATCACGTTATCATAGTTGATCCCCAGCTCTTTTTTCGGATATTTGAACCGTTTGGGCAGATATCCGTTCGTCACGCCGGGGTCGAGCCAGGGCGCCGTACGACGGGGTATCTCAGGATAACCGGTACGACGTATGCTCGTATAAGCCTGGATATAGTTGGTCGCAAAAGAGAGCCATTTCTGTGTGGCTATCTGCCGCAGCCTGTTCTCATCATCCCCCGTGAGGGTGGCTTCGTCCACATCGTGAACAAAACGTTCCACGGCGCTGTCCGGGATGTTCCACTGCTCCATGGCCAGCCGTATCCCCTCCTGATAATAGGTGTTGGCATCCCCGCCGTCGAGGCCCATCAGGGCGGCCTCGGCCCGCAGGAACATCACCTCTGCCGCCGTAAGAAAACAGACGGGCATGTCACGGGCATGGAGTGCCGGCGTGGGACCGGAGATGCTGTCCCAGTACACCTTGGAGAACTCCACATCCGTCAGGCCGTTGAGTATGCCACGGTACTCCCCGAACTGTGTGGGGGCTACCCAGGCCTGCAGCCGCGGGTCGGCAGTGCCGGTGAGCCAGTCGACCAGCTTCTTGCTCATCTTCCAGGGCAACATGCCATAGATCCAGTCCCAGTTATTGTAAAGGTCCGGGTTGTCATAACGGACGATACGTGCGTTCTGTGTATTGTCACTGATAAGATCTTCCTGTACACACTCGCTGATGACACCGGCAGAGAAGGAGGGATCGGCAAAACGGGCCCGCATGGCCAGCCGCAGACGGAAAGAGTTGGCAAAACGAACCCACCCTTCCAGATCATTGTCGTATAAAGGATCATATCCCGGAAAAGCCTCTTCCGGGTCGCCGTTCTTTATGATCCCAATACACTCTTTGAGCCGGTTCATCATGTCTTCATAAATGAACTGTTGTGCGTCGTATTTGGGGTTGAGCACCCCTTCACGACCCCAGCCTCCTTCGGTATAGGGGATGTCGCCGAACAGGTCGGTCAGGCGCGCATAGTTGACCATGGCCACCACCTGTGCCAGGGCGTTCCGCAGCCTGTTCTCCTGCTCACCTCCTTCCGCCGTCAGGCGGATCACCTCGTTGGCAAGCTTCAGGGGGCCGGTATAACTGTAGCTGAAGACATCAAAATAATCTTCGGTATACAGGTTGTCCTTGTATGTGTCATGCGGTCGTGTGGTATTGTGGGGGACCACATAAAAATGACTGTACTGCGAACCAAAATGAAGCATCAGCTTCCACTCGGTGCGGGCATCGAGAAAGGTCTTCTTGACAGCATTGGAAAACAGGTACTGGTTGTCCAGCGTGGTCAGCGCATTCGGGTTCTTGTTCATGTCCTTAAAATCCGAATAACACCCGCCCAGCAGGAGGGCCATCGCGATTACCGTTGATATCTTTTTCATGGTAGAAACTTTTTTCATGACTAAAAGCCGATCTTTATGTTGAACGCCAGGCTCCTGGTGGTGGGCAGGGCATGGTTCTCAAAGCCGTTTCCCACATTGCCGGGGTTGTACCCCGACTCGGGATCAACATGCCGCGACACGCGGTAAATAAAGAACAGGTTCCTGCCCGAGAGGGACATGCTGAGGTGCGCCAGAGGGGTGTTCTTCAACATCTTCCCCGGGAAAGTATAGGCCAGCACCATCTCACGCATGCGTACGTTGGTGCCGTCCACGATCCATTCTTCCGCAATGTCCTGGGCATAGATGTTGTACCACCGCCAGATAGGCTGTATGGGGATGTCGTTGGGCTGTCCGTTTTTCTCGAGCACACCCTCTTCATAATAACCGTCGGGTTTCACCCCCGGCAGAGGGGTCTGATACATGGTGGTCTCGTCATGCGTGGCATACCATTCGGCTCTTCCCTCCAGGGTCTCCGCGGTATTCCCGAAAAGGCTTTTCATCGCCTTGCCCCAGGAGAAGAACTTACCCCCTTTCTGTATGTCTACGAGAAAACTGAGACTGAGGGATTTCCAGCTCATCCTGCCCGAAAAACCGGCCAGGAAATCAGGATTGATGTTGCCCAGGTTGGTGTACTCTCCTTTCTGGGCATACCCCTGATCGTTGATCAGCTTTCTGCCGAACTTGTCTTTTTTATATGCATAACCGTAAATATCGCCATACTCCTCGCCGGGACGTGCCTGGATGGAAGCCGACCAGAGATGGGCGAGCTCCAGCTTGTCGAGACTGGGATGCAGCGACTGGACGAGGGAAGTGCTGTGGGAGAGGTTGAAAGAGAGATGCAGGTCGAAACCCGACGTGGTGTGTACGGGTGTGCCGCCGAGGGTGAACTCAAAACCCGTACTCTTGATGCTCCCGGCATTAAAACGCTTGCTGGTGAAGCCGGTACTGTGGGACAACGGCACCGACATGATCTGGTTGCGGGAAATGTTCTGGTAATAGGTGAAATTCATCTCGATACGCCGGTTGAAAAACATCAGGTCGGTACCTGCCTCCCAAGAATCCGTCAGCTCAGGCTTGAAATCGAAAAAAGCCAGCTGGCTGCTCAGGTTCCCCAGCGGATAGGGGAACTTGGTCTGCTCCACATAATAATACTGATAGGTCTGGTAAGGACCCGTATCATTCCCCACCCGTGCAAAAGAGCCCCTGAGCTTGCCGAAGGAAAACCAGTAGTTCTTCAGACCGAACGCCTGGGTGAAGATAAAACCAACGTTCTCCGAATGATAAAAATAGGAGTTGTTGTCCTTGGGAAGAGTGGTGGACCAGTCGTTCCTGACCGTGGCATCCAGAAAGAGGTAATCTTTCCAGGCAACGTTGGCCAGGGCATACAAAGAATAGACCTCCTTCTCGGAAAAGCCTTCCCACGTGGAATAACGGGACACATTGCTGATATTGTAAAACTCAGGCACATTGAACAGGCTGCCGCTCTGACCCATGGAGACCCCGCTGTAGTACCGGAAGTTACCCCCCAGGCTCAGTCCCACGTTCAGCTTGTCAGTGACCTTCTTTTTCCCCGAGAGCAGGAAATCCGAGTTAAAGGAGGTATTGTTGCTCTGGTAGGCCGAAAGATAACCGTCGCTGTCTGTTTTCGAATCATTGGCCCGCCAGTCTTTCGTCCTGAACGAATAATAATCCAGTCCGTTGCGGAAGAGCAGGCTGAGCCAGTCGTTAAATTGATAGTTCAGCGAGAGGAAGCTGATCACACGGTTCTTATCGTCAATATTGCCCATATATTTCAGCGCCCAGTATGGGTTGCTGGTAAAGATGTCGGACATCCAGTTTTTCTCTCTCCCGTTCTCGTCGACGATGTTGTTCTTCAGATCTTCAAGCCGCATAT
>CAZYQV010000286.1:0-6391 GCA_964649775.1 uncultured Rikenellaceae bacterium | reverse complement strand
TGGTATAGGTCTGATACCAGTCGAAAGTAGCTGACAGCCGGTTGTCCAACATCCGGAAATCAAAACCTGCATCCGTGGTCTTCACTTTCTCCCAGGTCAGATTCACACTTGTCAGATTGGGGGGGGTAACGGTCCAAAGCTGTTCGTTGTTGAAAAGGAAGTTACTCAATCTGGTTCCCATTGTAGGGATATACAGGTAGTTGGCCACATTCTGGTTTCCCAGGCTCCCGTATGAAATCCTCAACTTAAGAAAATCTATGATATCCCTTGCAGGGAAAAAGCTCTCTTTGGAGATCACATATCCGCCCGAGAAAGAGGGGAAATAACCCCAACGGTCGCCGGGCGCAAATTTGGAAGATCCATCTGCCCGGAAGTTGATCTCCAGGATATATTTTTCTTTAAAATTATAGTTGATCCGACCGAAATAACTTTGCGTGGCCCAGCGTCCCAGGGCATCATTCACCGTCTTCTCCCCCACCGACGTACTGATGGATGGCACAGCATCACTCAAAAGGTAATATGCATTGGCCGAAATATTGTCATAATCATATTGTTCCTGTTGATATCCGACCATGACCTTGAAATAGTGATCCCCGAAATTTTTGAACCAGGAACTGTATATGTTCGGTGAGATATAGTTGTTCGTATTGTGTGACGGCGCATAACGGGTGGTCGGACGGGGAGGAACGTATGCTTTCTCTTTGTTGGGACGCAGCCACCAGTATTGCTTGGCCAGGTAGGTTACCTTATCGTTGTTCTGGCGATAATTCAGCTCCATGTTGATGAGCCAGTTCTGCAGGGGCTCAATGATGATCCGGGGCGACATAACCAGCTGGTGGTACTTGCGGTGCTCGCGCTGTGCCTGCCACCGCGGGATCTGGGCCTGATGTACAAAAACATCCGTAAACTCAAGCAGATTGTCAGGGTTAGGATAATACAATGGCAGGGTAGGTTTCAGTTTGGTAATCACGTCGAAAATACGTCCGTGACCCCACTGGTAGTCCCAGGGAAAATCTTTTTCGCTGGTAGCATATTTCACCAGGTAGGCCAGTTTCATCCATTTGGTTGCCTGTGCCTCAATTTTTGCATCCAGGTTTATACGGTCGTAATACTCATTGCCATAACGCAACAATCCTGCTTCGTCATAATAACCGGCAGAGAAGTAATAGTTTACGTTGTCCGTCCCCCCCGAAATACCGAGGTTGTGCTTCTGTCTGAAGCCCCAGTCTTTATACAATACATCATTCCAGTCGGTGGTGGCGGCACAACCCAGTCCCATCACACCGGTATTCCATTTAAGATCATCTTTCGGGTACATCACGACCGCACTGCCGGGATTCTCGATGTTTTGCCTAAGCCGGCTCAGGGCATCATCATCATAATAGGGATTCTGGTGGGCATTTTTTGCAGCGTCATTCATCGTAAGAGCATAGCTCATGGGATCGGCGATCTCGGGAATGATGGTAGGCTGCGAGAATGCAAAATTATCGGTATAGCTGATCTTTGCTCTTCCTTTACTGTTTTTACCGCTTTTGGTGGTGATCAGGATCACGCCGTAGGCGGCCCGGGCACCGTAGATAGCGGCGGAAGCGGCATCTTTCAGTACGGAGACAGACTCGATATCATCGGGATCCACATTGTTCATATTCATCGGTATCCCGTCCACCAGTACATAAGGG
Organism: uncultured Rikenellaceae bacterium; assembly: GCA_964649775.1. Classification (GTDB taxonomy): domain Bacteria; phylum Bacteroidota; class Bacteroidia; order Bacteroidales; family VadinHA17; genus DRPN01. Next base: position 4,712 of record CAZYQV010000286.1, on the reverse strand, counting down.
GCCGAACTGCCCTGCAGGGATAACAGGCCTCGAATGTTCATGCTCATTCCGGCTCCCGGCTCTCCTCCATAGGTCGTGGTCGTAAGCTGCAGGTTGGGTACCAGCCCCTGAAGGGCTCTTTGCGTATTCGTCACCGGCCTGTTCTCAAGCTCTTCTTTCTTAGCGACCGAGACGGCTCCGGTAACATTTACCTTCTTCTGTATACCGTATCCAACCACCACTACCTCATCCATCGACTTCACTTCATTCTCCAGGGTGACATCAATGGTCTGCCTCTCCCCGATGGGAACAGCCTTGGTCTGCATACCGACAAACGAAAAAACCAGTGTATCCGCACCGGCGGGTACCTTCAACCGGTATTTCCCGTCGGCATCGGTAACCGTTCCGATAGTGGTTCCTTTTACAACCACCGAAACACCTGGCAAGACCCCATCTTCCGAGCTGACACTTCCGGAAATAATCTTTTCCTGTGCCAACACAGAAAAGCCGATTAGAATGCCAAGTACCAGGATTCCGAAAACTTTTCGCATTTTCTCTTTCATACTACTTATGTTTTTGGTTAGGTTATAATAAAAACAAAAATACAGGGATATCTTCTCCCGCAAGCGTTTGAAGCTATTGAATACTGTTACTTTACTGTTGAATTCCGGTAACAACAACAAAAAGACCGGCACTATTGCTTATCGGGCAAATAGTATTGATTTTTATGCGCAAGAACACAACGCACTGGCACACAGGACGATTACACCTCCTCCCTGCTTATAACACCCTCAAGGTAAATGGTTCAAACATTCTCCGTTCCGGAGCTGTTGCGACGATATTCGGAGGGAGGCATCCCGAATTGTTTCCGGAACGCAGCACTGAAGTAGGAATGGTTAGGAAAGCCGCATGCATGACCGATCTCTGAAACCGTTTTGTCCGTTTTTCGGATCATAGTGGCAGCTTTTTGTAGCCGTATATGTTGAATAAACTCAACCGGCGATTTTCCGGTCAGCGCTTTTATTTTTCGGTATACCATTGTGCGGTTCATCCCCAGCTGTTCTACAAACAGTTCCACACCAAGTTGGTAGTTACCCGCATTTTCTTCAACAATACTGATCGCTTTATGCAGGAATTCTTCATCTTTTCTGCTGTATGTAAGGTCTTCCACCGTAATGCCGAAATCATGACCGTATCTGTGTTTGAGTAACTCTCTGTTTCTCAGCAGGGCCTCGATCTGCGACAACAGCAGTTCTTCGTCAAAAGGTTTGGTGACATAGATGTCTGCCCCGCAGCGATATCCTTCCTGCTGATCTTCCGGCGTTGTTTTGGCGGTGAGCAGGATAACGGGGATATGGCTGATCCGTAGGTCATCTTTCACTCTTTCACAAAAACGGTAACCGTCCATGCGCGGCATCATCACATCGGAGATGATGATATCGGGCATGGTCTCCAGGACTTTTTCAAGTCCTTCCATACCATCCCCGGCAGTGTAGGTGACGAACCGCTCCCTTAACATCCCTTCCAGATAGATACGGAGGTCTACATGGTCTTCCACGATCAATACCGATCTCTCTTTTTCCTCCGTCTCCTTTTCCGCATCCGCTTTTTCCCGGGAGGCCGGAGCCACAATGATATTCCTTTCTTTCACCGGCACCTTAGCCTCCTCTGCCTCTCCGGCAGCTTCTTCCTGCCGGAGATACGGCAAAAGGACCGTAAATACCGAGCCCTGTCCGTAAATGCTGTCTACAGTTATCTTCCCGCCCTGTATCTCCAGCAGTTTCTTCACCAGATACAAACCGATCCCGGTTCCTGTAACATTCTCGTAGGTACTGAAATATTTTTCAAAGATCCGTTCTCTGTTTTCGGCCGGAATCCCTATACCCGTATCCTCCACCCCGATCCGGATAAAACCGTCCTTCGTCCTGTCGACACGAACCGTGATCCGGCCTCCCGGAAGGGTGAATTTTATGGCGTTTGAGATCAGATTGAACAAAACCTTAGAGAGTTTGTCAGGATCATAATAACATATCAAAGTCATTAAAGAGGTTTCCAGTAAGAGGGATTTGTTTTCCTGAGATGCCTCAAACGAGAAATGGTCAATAACGTCTTTTACATCCCGGATCAGATCTCTTTGCTCCCGGTGTATGCTGAGCACCTCCATTTCCGCTTTTCTGAATTCCAGCAATTGATCCAGGAGATTTTTGAATTTCTGAACATTGCGGTAAAGAAAAGGCAACTGCGTATTGAAATCTTCTGTCGTGCTCTTTCCGGAAGCCAGTTTCTTCAAAGGACTGTATATAAGCGTCAGAAGGGACTTTAGTTCATGGGTTATGTTGGTAAAAAACCTTAGTTTCATCCGGTTCATCTCCTGTTCCTGAATCAACTGGTTCTTTAATTTGGCCCGGGCCAGGGTAATGTGCCATATCACAACCGTGATCGTCAAAAGGATGAAAAAAACCAACGTATAAAACCAGAGTGTTTTCCACCACGGAGGAAGAATCGTGAGAAATATTTTGTTTTCATGCGATGACGCGTGGTTCTTCTCCACGGCTTTTACTCTGAAAACATATTCGCCCGGCGGCAGATTCAGGTATTCTCCCTCGGGGAAATAGGTTGTATTCCACGTTTCCTCATAATGATCCAGTTTGTACTGGTACTGTATGTTTTCTTTTTTGTCGAAATTAAAATTGTTGAAATAGAATTTATAAGATGCCGGATGAAACGGTATACGGAGCTGCTGACCGGCATATACATCCCGCGCCAGCACCCGGGTAATGGTTTCTTTTCCTTTCAGATACTGATAAAGCACCCGTAAGATCACAGGTCGTCCAACGAACGTATCGGTATCGTTCATCCTCCCGGGGTTGAAACGAACAAAGCCGTTGCCCAAACCGACATAGAGCATGTCGTCACTGCCGTATAAGATCCCGTACTTGGGGCTGCTGTTGGGCATCAGATACTCATATATCTTTTCGCCCTGCGGCCCCGGCACCATTTTCAGCAACCCCCTGTCGGATCCGCTCCAGACATTTTTCGAACGATCCACAAATACATTATAAAAGATCGTATGTCTGTATTTGGGGCGTTCTTTTACGGGAGATATGCTGTAATGACCCGTATTCTTATGATAATAGACCAGCCCTTCGGGCATAGAAGCCATAATCAATGTTTGATCGTCATAGCCGGTCACAGAACGGATCTCCCCGATAGTACCGTGCGACTCGAACCTGTCATTCTTCATATCATAACTGTATATCCCCTGGGCATATCCGAACCAGATCGTATGAGTGCTGTCTTCATAACCTACATAAAAGACGGTTTTTCCCCTGTCCCGCAACACAGGATAATCCTGATCCGAATACTCTTTTCTTTTCGTCCTCTCCTGATTTATTACCAGTAGTGAATGTTCCAGCCCGACCCAGATATTGCCCCGGCTGTCCTGAAACAGATGGGACAGATCCGGAATATTTATGCCTTTGAAAAGAGGGTGATCTGCCGCAGGACTAATTCGTCCCGTGCGTTTGTCAAAAAACCACAAACCCTGTGCAAAGGAGGAAACCAGAATACGGTCCCTGTCAAAACCGGTGATCGAGATAATCTTCTCAAAACGTTCGTATTTAAAATGTTTGAAAGAATATTCGTCCTTGTTAAACAGATTAAGCCCCCCCCCGTCGGTTCCCACCCAGATATTTTGGTCCCTGTCCTCATAAAAACACAGTACGGTTTTATTGGACAACCCGAGCACATTCCCTTTCTGATACCAGTATCGCTCTATCCTGGTGGGCAACAGCAGGATCAGTCCGGACCGTACCGAGCCCAACCAAACACTTTTTCCGGTGCCAAAAAATATTTTGGTGACAGAGCTCTCCGGCAATATCTCATTATACGCCGGGCCCGCCGTCAGATGCCTGATCACCCGCAAAGCCGTATCCAGAATATACACTCCGTCCCCGTCGGTGGACGACCAGAAATTTTTTTCCCTTTTATTGAATCTGAAATCCAGGAAAATAGCCTTGCTTTTTACAGACATATTCCGGCTCCTGATGACGCGACCATTTTTATCCAGCACGAACACACCCTTTTTTGCGGTCGCACAATACACCTTGTCATGAAACACCACTGTTTTTATGATCTTTACACCGGGGGCCCTGTAGAACAGATCCACCACACCGGTATTTTTATCATACAAATACAACTCCTGCCCGTTATTGTTAAGCAGTAATTTCTTTTCACCAAGATTCCGGATACTCAATGCGGCAATTCCCTTTTTCTTATTGTCAGTGGTGAGTATTTTTCTCCATCCGAACCGCTTCTCTTCGAGATCATATATCAGGAACCGGTCATTTCCGGCAGAAAACCACACCCTTTTGTCATCCCCGTAGATGGCATACACCCTTTGCCGGTCCGTCAGCTTGTCATACCTGATAAAACAGTCCCTTTCCCGGTCATACAAGGCCAGTCCAGAATATGTAGAGATCCAGAGGTGTCCCCTATTATCTTCATATATGGAATAGATCATACTCGACGGCAACGACGTTGTATCATTTTTATCCTTGAAGTATTTCACAACTTCATAACCGTCATAACGATTCAGCCCGTAGTTGGTGCCAACCCATACATATCCGATATGATCCTGAAAAAGAGATGTTACTCTGGAAAAAGAGAGATCGGAGATCACTTCACACTTATAAAACACCTCCTTTTTTTTTACTTCCGAATAGCCCGGGGAG
>CAZYQV010000285.1:0-4627 GCA_964649775.1 uncultured Rikenellaceae bacterium | reverse complement strand
GCAGAGGGTTCCTCCTTGTTGCCGGAAGTGGCGGAGGCAGCCTGCCCTCCGCCACCACTTCCGCTGAGATCAAAGGAGAAATCCACCTCCTGCGGTGGGATGCAGCGCGTATTGTCACAACACATGAACTCCAGCGAACCCCTGACCTTCACGGGGCCTTCTTTCAGCAGCTTTACCTTCTGCGTGAAGACGGCCCGTTTGCTGAAGACCTTCAGCTTCATATTGAAACTGGCATCGAAGATCTCCTCCCCCTCCGAAACCTCATTTACTTTGCCGATGAGGGAATAATCGCCGGAAGGCTCGAAATGAAAAGAGGTGGGTACCGGCCCGCCCTCCGGAATATTCTGCGAATAGAGGTGGAACTTATCATCAATGTCAGCGGTGAACGTCAGCAATGCCTCATTCTCCGAGATCATCTCTGTCCTGAAACTCCAGTGTACAGGATTGACCATCTGGGCCTGTGTGAGGCCAAACCAGAACAGCACCGTGCTCAGCAAGATCATCTTTTTCATATCTTCTCCTTTTTTGCGGTTATGTATCTGTCGTTTGATTCTTTACAAAAAGTGCGTAAAAATACAAAAACCCTGCAAACCCGCAATAATGGTCGTTAAGATGAGCCAGACGTGAGAGGGGAAGGAGTTGAAGAGTTGAAAAGTTGAAGAGTTGATGCGCTACGCGCGTTTGAAAGTTTGATAACCGCTTCCCTACTTCGCCCCTGGCTACGTAGGGCGAAGCGCGGTTGTTTGAAAGTTTGAGGTTTGAAAGGGCTATAACCTCCAACGTGGCGTAGCCACATCAAACCTCAAACGTGCCGAAGGTACACCAAACATGCCCGTCAGGGCATACCAAACCACAAACGTGGTGAAGCCACACCAAACATGCCCGTCAGGGCATATCAAACATCCCTGCCTGCCTCCCTGACGGGAGGTAAACCGGCAGGCAGGCTTGCCGGGGTTGAAGGGTCTGGAGGAGGAAGGGATATGTTGTCATTTGTTCCTTGCAAGGCGGGTTTTGGTAACATCCAGAAACACAGATAGATAATGGGGCTTCCGGAAAAAATTTGAAAAAGTAGTGAAAAAGTATTGATTCAAAAACTTTCTAATATCCAGTATGACAGAGTAATATAAAATAGTAACTACGTAGTAAGCTACGTAGTTTGCTACGTAGTTGTTCTGCAATCAAAAGAGAATGAGTTGGTTACGGCTGTGGCGGGTGGAGGGGGTGGTGCCTCAGTCGATGATCTCGTCGCCGTAGGGGTCGAGGAACTGGTATTCGAGGAAAGTGAGGGAGGTGAGGGGCTGGACGGTGAGTTTGCAGTCGTATTTCTTGCTCCACCGGCGGCGCAGTGAGTTCAGGAGCCCCTTGTTGAGGTAAGCTTCTACGAAAGGATGCACGCGCAGGGTGATCTTGTTGAAGTGGTGTTTTTCCTGGATCTCTTTGAGGCGGTTTTCGATCACCTCGGTGAGTTGTATGCTGGGGCCTATCTTGCCGGTGCCCTGGCATACGGGGCATACCTCTTCGGTTTTGATGTCGAGCACGGGCCGCACCCGCTGGCGGGTGATCTGCATCAGTCCGAACTTGCTCAGTGGCAGTATGTTGTGCTTGGTGCGGTCTTCCGACATCGCCTCTTTCATCTTTTCATACACCCTTTGCCGGTGTTCGGCGGAGGTCATGTCGATGAAGTCGACCACGATGATACCGCCCATGTCGCGCAGGCGCAGCTGGCGGGCGACGGCTTCGGCGGCGGCCAGGTTGACCTCGAGGGCGTTGGTCTCCTGTGTGTCGCCGGCCTTCGAGCGGTTGCCGCTGTTCACGTCGATGACGTGCAGGGCTTCGGTATGTTCTATGATCAGGTAGGCGCCGTTCTTGAAAGAGACGGTACGGCCGAAGAGGCTCTTGATCTGCTTGTTGATGCCGAAATGTTCGAAGATGGGCAGCTTGCCTTTGTAGAGCCTGACGATCTTCTCTTTCTCGGGGGCGATGGTGCGGATGTATTCCTGCATCTCCTGGTGCAGCTGGGGGTCGTTGACCCAGATAGCGTTGAAGGAGACGCCCAGCAGGTCGCGCAGGATCACCGACACGCGGTCGAGCTCACGGATCATCAGCTTGGGCGGTGAGGCGCCTTTCATGCGCTGAAAGGCGGTCTCCCATTTCCTGACGAGGCCCCGCAGCTCGGCATCCAGCTCGGCCACCCTCTTGCCCTGGGCGGCCGTGCGTATGATCACGCCGTAGTTCTGGGGTTTGATGCTCTGCAGGAGCTGCTTGAGTCGGTTCTTCTCCTCGGCCGACTCGATCTTGGAGGATACCGAGATCTTGTCGTGGAAGGGCAGCAACACCAGGTTGCGGCCGGCCAGCGATACTTCCGACGTGAGACGCGGTCCTTTGGTGGAGATAGGCTCCTTGACGATCTGTACCACCACAGGATCGCCCTGTTTCAGCACGTCAGCCATCTTCCCTTCCTTCTTGATGTCGGGAAGACGCTTGAAACGGTGTACTGCCGGCATGCGCCCCTTGCGGTTTACCGCCAGCGACAGGTACTCCTTCATGGTGCTGAACTGAGGCCCCAGATCCAGATAGTGGAGGAACGCATCTTTCTTGAAACCGATATCCACAAAAGCGGCGTTCAGCCCGGGCATGATCTTTTTGATCTTGCCCAGATAGATATCTCCTACAGAAAATTGAATATCACTTTTTTCCCTGGAAAGCTCTAGAAGTGCTTTGTTCCGGAGTAAGGCAATATCAATCTCGGAGGCCGTTGCATCAATGACCAACTCGTAACTCACGCTCGAACCCATTTTGGTGATGCCCCCTGATCAGGAAAACCGAAAATCATAATAACCTGAAGGCTCTCCTTCAGGTTATTATGATATCTATTTTTAGTACAGACAGATAGGGGGACTACCCGCCTGCTATTTCTTCTTCTTGTGGCGATTCTTCCTCAGGCGCTTTTTGCGCTTGTGAGTGGCCATCTTGTGCCTTTTTCTTTTTTTTCCGCTTGGCATCTCAATATCTTTTTTTGTTGCTTACTTGACGTTGCCTTTTACCTTGCTGATAAAAGTTTTGGCGGGCTTGAAAGCAGGTATGAAATGCTCCGGAATGATGATCGTGGTGTTCTTGGAGATGTTCCGGGCTGTTTTCTGAGCTCTTTTCTTGACGATAAAACTGCCAAAACCCCGTAAATAAACATTGTTGTTGCTTGCAAGAGAGTCTTTTACAGCTTCCATGAAGGCTTCAACTGTTTTCTGAACAGTCACTTTCTCAATCCCTGTGTTCTTGGAAATCTCGTTTACAATGTCTGCTTTAGTCATTTTAAAAATCTTTAGTTATCAATAAATTAGGTTAATTTTTTTGCTTTTGGTCTGCAAATATAAAAAGATTTATTTTTATAACGGTTATCCGGGAGAAATTATTTGCTTTTTCATGTTCTAAAAATTGTTTATTTCTTTGAGAATGAAACGATGCCCTGCCTGCTGGCGGGGTCATGCGGGAGGTTTTTATGAAGAAAAAAAAAGAGATAGTGCCGCTTCTTCTGGACTGGTATCGCCGTTCGCGGCGTGATCTGCCCTGGAGGCAAACGGATGATCCGTACCGTGTGTGGGTCTCTGAGATCATCCTGCAGCAGACGCGTGTGGCCCAGGGCACAGCATATTATCTCCGTTTTCTCGAGCGTTTCCCTGATGTGGAGTCGCTGGCTGCGGCCTCTCCCGACGAGGTGCTGAAGGTGTGGGAGGGGCTGGGATATTACTCGCGTGCCCGCAACATGCATGCTGCGGCGCGCCATATCGCCGGCCGGCTGGGGGGACATTTCCCCCGCACGTATGAGGAGCTGCTCAGGCTGAAGGGTGTGGGGCCCTATACGGCTGCTGCCGTCGCCTCCATCGCCTTCGGCGAGGCGGTGCCCGTCGTCGACGGCAACGTCTTCCGTGTGGTCACCCGCCTCTTTGCCATCGCCCTCCCGCGGGGGGATGGCGGCGACAGGGAGGTGAGGGCCCTCCTCGCACAGCTCATCCCTGCGGAGGAGGCCGGTGACTTCAACCAGGCCCTCATGGAGCTGGGGGCGCTCGTCTGTGCTCCCGCCGATCCGGCATGTGATGACTGTCCCCTGCAGGAGCACTGTCTGGCCCGCAAAAAGAATATGACCGGCAGCCTGCCCGTTGCCACCCCTTCCCGCGGAACGAAAAAGAGATATTTCCATTACCTGGTGGCGGAGTGCCGGGGAGAGATGCTGGTATCACAAAGGGCCGGGAAAGATATCTGGCAGCTCCTCTGGGAGTTCCCTTCCCTGGAGACAGAAAAAGAAGAGCCTCCCGCACGGGTGCTGGCCCTCTTTGAGGAGTGGTTGCCGGGCATCACCGGCAGGGGGGACGGGGAGATCTCTCACCTCCTCCGTCATCAGCTCACCCACCGTACCATCCTGGCCCGTTTCTATCATGTGACCCTCCCGCAATGGCCCGCCTCCCTGAAGGGCACCTTCGTGAAGACCCCCGTAAACAGGCTGGAAGACCTCGCTTTCCCGCGTCTTATCACCCGCTATATGGAGGCTTTTCCCGAAAGGTTCGGCCACTGAAAAGAACGGCAGATATATCTGTTTTTTTTATTATTTTTACAACATAAATAACGGTACCTA
>CAZYQV010000284.1:0-4292 GCA_964649775.1 uncultured Rikenellaceae bacterium | reverse complement strand
ATGTCCCGTTTGTGACAGGCGTCGGCCAGCATGCCCGGGATATCCTTTCCATAGGGCGTATCATTACATTGAAGGAGGTCTGTTTTGTCTCCCACATACAGAACCCGTCGTGATGTTTGGTGGTGAAGGTCAGGTATTCCATCCCGGCCTCCTGCATCAGGTCGAGCCATTGCTCCGGATCAAAAAGCACAGGATCCCATTGCCTGGCATATTGTTCGTATTGTCTCCGGGGGATATGGTAGCGTTGCTGATATTGTTCATGCACGGCCGGGATGGCATAGAGCCCCCAGTGGACGAACATGCCGAACCTTTTTTCGGTGAACCAGCCGGCGGTACCGGATGTTCTGCCCTTTTTTTCCGGTGTTATGCCCGGAAAGATTCCCCCGGCACGGCTGAAATGTCCCGCCAGCGTTCCTATTCCTGTCAGTGCGGCAACATTTATGAAATTTCGTCTTTTCATGGCTCTATCCGGTAATTTTAATTTTGTTCAGTTGTTCTGCCGGGATGTGATCCGCATCAAAAAGGATCCTCGTTATTTTATCTGTTTTCAGAGGGACAACCTCCTCCGTTCCGGTGTTCTTTTGATCCGGTTTCTTTGCTTTCTCACCCTGCATCGATCCATAGGTCATAACGATGAAAGAGATGATCAGGATGAGTAATGCAACGATCAACCGGGCATAGGTTTTTCTTTTTACATTTTTCCACTCTTTCAGGATCAGCCCGATCAGGTAGCTGAAGAATATCAGCATGGACATGTGGATGACCCAGCTGGCAAACCTGAAATTCCCCATGCGTACATGTCCCAGCCCGTAAAAGAAGAACTGAAGATACCATAAAGAGCCCCCGAGAGCTGCAAGCAGATAATTGTTCAGGAAAGATCTCCTGCCGATCTTCCCTGTTCTCACGATTTCCCTGAGCGTACCTTGTCTGTAACCCAGTATGACAAACCAGATCAGGTTTGTGAAAAAGCAGCCCGCTGTGGAGACCAGAAGTTTGGCATTTCCTTCGAAATGACCGGCCCCGTATTTTGCGGCCAGGTCTGATACGGGTTGTCCGTATTCCAGGGAGATGCCGAACACGGCAGAGAGAAGCCCTGCTATGAGCGTTAAAGTGAGCCCCTTCTTCATATTGAAATGGATGTCTCCGTTTGTCCCTTCGGAGGCCTTCAGGTCTTTCTCTTTGTTGTAACCCGCGGAACCGCAGAGGGCAACGCCCGACATGGAGAGCATCATTCCTCCCAGTACGATGAGACCGCCCGGCTTTTGGAAGTGTTCAACCACAGTCCCGTTTAGAACAAGGGGAGTGAGGGTCCCCAGAACGGCAGATATTCCAATGGAGATGGTATAGGTCAATGAGAATCCGATGTGCCGGATGGCATAGCCGAAAGACATCCCTCCGAAACCATAGACCGCACCCAGGATAAAAGGGATCACCAACGACCCGGGGGGAGCGTTTCGTAACACTTCAAACAACTGCGGCACGGTAAGAAAGCCGATCAGCAGGGGCATGATCATCCAGGCAAAGGCGGCCTGGATCAGCCAGTAACTTTCCCATGACCATTTCTTTGTTTTGTTGAAAGGGATATAACAGGTAGAGGCCGAGATGCCTCCTGCCGCATGCAGACCGGTGCCAAGGATGGGGTTGGGTGTGATCATCGCCAGCAGTTATTCCTGATGAAAGATTTCTTCCATATCAGCCCACCATTCTCCTTCTTTGCGGCTTTCGAGCGGGATCATACAGGGCTTGGTAACCCCCCACCATTCCTGAACGACCGGGTCGGCAGCCATCTCCTCCATGTCCTTCTCAAAGTCTGTCCCGTGGTATTCAAAATAAGCGAAAAGGGTCCCGTCCTTCAAAAAAATGGAATAGTTTTTTATGTTGCTCCTGGCAATGGCCCCGGTGACACCCGGCCACACGGCGGCATGGAGTCTCTTGTATTCATCGATTCTGTCAGGTTTTAGCTTGATCATTTGTCCGTAACGTTTCATGATTTATTTTTTGAGTGATTGGAATGATGATCTTTCTTTTTGTGGATCCGGTCACAGGATCAAACCGAGATGAATAATGCTTCAATGTTTTCCGGAGGGATGTCGGGCAGGATGGCTTCGTGGCTGGGGGAAATGATCAACCCGGTGGGAAACATATCTTTCAGCTCCCGCACCTTTTTGCTCACTTCTTCCGGCTTCCCGTTCACCAGAAGATTCTGGGCATCCACGCCACCGCAGAAAGACATCTTCCCTTCATACTTTTCTTTCAGTTCTCTGGCATCCATTCCCGCCGCCAGTGCCTGGATGGGATGAATGGCATCGACACCCATCCCGATCAGGTCGGGAATGATGTCGGCGATAGAGCCGCAGGAATGGTGAATCACCTTGTACCCATAGGAATGTGCCTGGTCGATGAGTTGCTTTGTTCCCTTGTAAACAAACTCACGCAACAGTTCGGGAGATAACATCAGCCCGTTCTGGCTTCCCCAGTCGTTGCCGATCAATACCGCATCCAGTTTATCCCCGGCAGCTTCGTAAAAGATCTCATTGGCCTTTAAATAAAATTCCGTAATACGGTCTATGACCGCCCGGAACATTTCCGGTGCCAGGTACATGGTTGTCATTGCGTTCTCCATGCCAAAGGCCGCGCAGGCATCCTGAAAGTGGGCGGACCACATGACCCCCAGCAGGGCATAATCCCGGGGAGCCTGCTCAACCGCTTTCCTGCAGGTTTCAGGATCCATATGTTCCGCCGGATCGGGCCAGTCGAATTCATCTACTCTCGCAGGATCCGTGAAATCTTCGAAAAAACCGGGGGCTGTCAGGGTCCGTTCCCAGTTTGTGCCTGCGTTCTTTTGGGCAAAATCAAAGGCACAGGCAATATGATTCAGCGGAGGATGGTCATAAGGCACTTCAACCGGATAGACATCATCCCCGATCTTCTCTTTCAGCTGATCATATGTGCTTACCCCGAAGTGTTTGAACAGGCCGGGCAATGCTTCCGCTACAGGCAGCCCCAGCCACGACGCAGGACGGTCAACCGGCTTTCTTTCAATGGTCGCGTAAAAACGATCTTTTCGGTTCATGATCATATTCAGGTATTATTCCAAAACAATGATATCTTTTTTCCGGGAAGAGGGGCTCACCGTAAGGGTTTCGATCTTCCCGTTCTTGATGGTTCCTTCAATGATGGTGTTGTAGGGAGCATGCAGTTTGAACGAAGCGTCCCAATCTTTGGGCCAGGCAGGGGTGAGGTAGATCTTTTTTGAATAGGGGTCGGGTTGTATCAGCATACTCTGGAACGTTTTCATCAGCACGCCTCCGTGGTCCTGGTCGGGCGTCCAGTCGTAATTGGGTCCCCAGAAGGCAGGGAACCGTTTCGTTTTGTCGTGGTTCTTCGCCCGGCTCACCAGACCGTTCTTTGCCTGTTCCGTCAGACCCAGATAGGCCATGAAGAGATCATCCTGCCGCCAGCCGAAGAAACCGCTGTCCCAACGGTGTTTCAGGGCGTTGACGGCCCATTCGGGATGAGGCTGGCCCACACCGAACAGCCGGAAAGGAAAGACAGCATAGAGCTCGGGGTTCTCCACATTGTTCTTCTTGTCATAACGGGCTGCCGGGGCCAGGGCTTTTCCCGAAGGTGTGTCGCGAAGGGGTATCTCCGGCAGTTTTGCAAGGAGGTTTTTCCAGAAGACGCGGTCTTCCTGACTGGTAAGGTCTTCGGGCAGCGCCAGTAAACGGTCGCACAAGCTGTACAGGCCCGCCAGTTCGGGCAGCGGATTGGTGCAGTCCCACCAGGTCTCACACGACTGCGACGGGTGCATCACCAGCTTGCCGGAATCGTTGGTGGGATAGAAATGCACGAAGAACTTCATCACGTCGTTGGCCACAGGCAAGATCTTTTCCTGAAGGAAGGTTGTGTCCTGTGTGTAGTCATAATAATCTAGCATCATGAACGCCAGCTCTTCGCCGCCTACCCATTCCCATTTATGATAGCCGCTTTCCTGCAAAGGGTCGTCCCTTTCTTCATAAGGCGTCCAGCCATAGGTGGAGGTAAAGGTGGAGCCCCAGAAATAGGAACACTCGGAGAAAAAAACTCCGTCGTATCCGAAGTACTTTTTGGTGCGGTATTTACAGAGCTTATAGATGTCGCCGGCATACATTTTAAAGAGGGGCTGCATCAGGTCATAGTCGCCGGCAGCACACATGCTTAGATAGGGCAGGCGTGTGTTCTGCCACCAGTATCCGGGACCCCATCTGCGGTAGTCGGCATATCCGGGCTTGTCGGCGGCCGGGACCGTGAAT
>CAZYQV010000283.1:0-2820 GCA_964649775.1 uncultured Rikenellaceae bacterium | reverse complement strand
GATCAGGGACACCAGTAAAAGAAAAGACCGCAGATGGATGAGGTGCTTCGTCATAATATCAGGGCAAAAAGAAACCGTTCGCTGGGAACGGTTCCGGAACAGTGTTCGAATATTTTTAGTCGAGTGACTGGCCCGAGTTGTTGGCCATCTCGATCATCTTTTCATACTCTTCGGCGGTGAGGTCGTTGAAGAAGTAGTTGATCGGGTTGACATACTTGCCCCGCAGCATCACGGCATAGTGGAGATGCGGACCGGTGGAGAGACCCGTGTTGCCCACGTATCCTATCACATCGCCGCGCTTCACCTTCTGCCCGCGCCGCACATTGAACCCGCTCAGGTGGGCATAGACGGAGACATAGCCGAAGCCGTGGTCGATGAGTATCTCGTTGCCGTAACCCCGGCGCGAACGGATCACCTTTTTGACCACCCCGTCGCCGGTGGCATATATCGGTGTGCCCTTGGGGGCGGTGAAGTCGATGCCGTAATGGAACTTCGGGATCTTGTAGATAGGGTGGATGCGCCATCCCCACTGCGAGGCTACCCGCCGCAGGTCTTTGTTGGAGATAGGCTGGATGGCCGGAATGCTCCGCAGCATCTTTTCTTTGTTGTTGGCCAGCTTGATCAGCTCATCGTACGACTTGCTCTGGATATATGCCTCCTTGGTGAGCACATCCAGCTTTTTGGCCGTCTCGATGATGATGTCGGAGTTGGCATATCCTTCCAGCTCCGAATATTTGTTGACCCCGCCGAACCCTGCCTTGCGGATGGTGCTGGGGATAGGCTCGGCCTCAAAGATCGTACGGTACAGGTTGTCGTCCCGCTGCTGGAGGTCCTCCAGGACAGCACTGATCTGGTCGAGACGCTTGTTCATGATCTCATATTGTGAACGCATCTCGGAAAGTTCCCTTTTCAGCTTTTTCTCCTTGGGGGAATCGAAAAAATGTGATAAAACCCCCAGGTACAACCCTGCCAGAAAGATACTGGCAAAGAAGTAAATGAAAAACCTGACGATCTTTTGCTTGAAGTTTTGTTCTATCCGGTCATACTGCAGTGTTTCCGGATTAAAACGGTATTTTGCTTTGGCCATTCAGCAAAGTTTTTCACTAAATTACCGACAAAAGTAGTAGAAATAAACTAATTTTACAAGCTTTTTGGCATTTTATCCTCAGGAAAGGATGAAGTGCGGTATTCTAACTAAGGGTAATACAACAAGATATGACGAGTGCTGAAGTACGGAGACAGTTCCTGGATTTCTTCCGGTCGAAGGGGCATGAGATCGTTCCTTCCGCGCCGATGGTGGTGAAGAACGATCCCACGCTGATGTTCACCAATGCGGGCATGAACCAGTTCAAGGACATCTTCCTGGGCAACCGGGAGCCGCAGTACCCGCGGGTGGCCAATGCCCAGAAATGCCTGCGTGTCTCCGGCAAGCACAACGACCTGGAGGAGGTGGGGCACGACACCTATCACCACACCATGTTCGAGATGCTGGGCAACTGGTCGTTCGGGGATTATTTCAAGAAGGAGGCGATCGCTCTGGCGTGGGAGTTCCTGACGGGGAAGATGCAGATAGACCCGGACCGCCTGTATGTGACGGTCTTCGGCGGTGATCCTGCCGACGGTCTGGAGCGGGATGAGGAGGCGGCGGCCTGTTGGGCAGAGAAGACGGAGAAGGAGCGCATCCTTAACGGCCCGAAGAAAGACAATTTCTGGGAGATGGGCGATACAGGCCCCTGCGGTCCCTGCACCGAGATACACATCGACCTGCGGGACGAAGAGGAACGAAAGAAAAGGGACGGCCGTGAGCTGGTCAACAGAGACCATCCGCTGGTCATAGAGATATGGAACCTGGTGTTCATACAATACAACCGCCGCGACGACGGCACCCTGGTGCCCCTGCCCCGCAAACATGTCGACACCGGCATGGGCTTCGAACGGCTCTGTATGGTGATGCAGGGGAAAAAGTCGAACTACGATACCGACATCTTCATGCCCCTGATCCGTGAGATCGCCGCCATTGCCGGCATGCAGTATGGCACCTCGGAAAAAAACGATGTGGCCATGCGGGTGGTGGCCGACCATCTGAGGGCCGTGGCCTTCGCCATCGCCGACGGTCAGCTGCCCTCCAACAACAAGGCGGGCTACGTCATCCGCAGGATACTGCGGCGGGCCGTGCGTTACGGATACACATACCTGCATCAGGAAGAGCCCTTCATCTACCGCCTGGTGCCCGTCCTGCTGCAGGTGATGGGTGAGGCCTATCCCGAGCTGGTACAGCAGGAGACACTCATCACCCGCGTCATCCGCGAGGAGGAGAGGGCTTTCCTCAAAACCCTCGACACGGGTATCTCCCTGCTGGAAAAGATCGTGAGCGGTAACCGTAAAAATGGGGAGAAGATCATCAGCGGGAAAGATGCTTTTGAGCTGTATGATACCTTCGGCTTCCCTCTTGATCTGACAGCCCTTATCGCCCGTGAGAACGGCATGGAGGTGGATACGCAGGGCTTCGAAGAGGAGATGAAAAAACAAAAAGAGCGTTCGCGCCGGGCAGCCGTGCAGGATGCTTCCGACTGGACGGAGGTGCTCCCGGCAAAAGAGGAGGAGTTCGTGGGGTACGATGTGCTGGAAGCACCCGTACACATTGTGAAATACCGCAGTGTACAGCAGAAAAAGAAAACTTTCTGGCATCTGGTCTTCGACCGCACACCTTTTTATGCCGAAGCCGGCGGACAGGTGGGTGACACCGGTGTGATCTTCAATGAGAAAGAAAAAGTACGTATCCTTGACACACAGAAAGAGAATGAACTGATCATCCATATT
>CAZYQV010000282.1:0-2500 GCA_964649775.1 uncultured Rikenellaceae bacterium | reverse complement strand
GAAGAGCCCTTCCCTGGCGGGGTAGTCCTCGAGGATCTTCTGTATGTCATCTTTCCGTATCATCCTGATGCTAATAAAACAGGGGACATTGTCCCCTGTAAATTACTTTCGCCACATTTCGGGTGCAAAGATAACCCTTTTCACCTTAAATAACAAATAATTCATTTTATGTCAGCAGATAAAGAAAAAATGCCCTAATTTGCGTTTTTAAAACACCAACAGGAGTGATATGCCGGGCGCACTGAAAAACGACTACCGCAAGATCATCAATGATCCTGTATACGGGTTCATTCCCGTGGGCACTCCGTTGCTTTTCCGGTTGGTGGAGCATCCCTGGTTTCAGCGTTTGCGGCGCATCCGTCAGCTGGGGCTGACCTACCTGGTCTATCCCGGTGCCAACCACACCCGTTTCCAGCACAGCCTGGGGGCAGCCTATCTGATGGGTGAGACGCTTCATGCCCTGCGGGGAAAAGGCATTGAGATCACTGCCGGCGAGGAGCTGGCAGCCACTGCTGCTATCCTGTTGCACGACATCGGTCACGGGCCTTTCTCCCATGCCCTCGAGGAGACGATCATCGGAGGGTTGTCCCATGAGCAACTCTCGCTGATGTTCATGCAGCAGCTGAATGAGGAGACGGATGGCCTGCTGGAGGATGCCATACGCATCTTCCGGGGCAACTACGGGAGAAAATTCCTCAATGAGCTTATCTCCGGGCAGCTGGACATGGACCGTCTCGACTATCTGCAGCGCGACAGCTATTTCACAGGGGTCTCCGAAGGGGTGATCGGCCTGGAGCGGATCATCAAGATGCTGAACGTACGTGACGACGAGCTGGTGGTGGAGGTCAAGGGCATCTATTCGATCGAGAAGTTCGTCCTGGCACGGCGCATGATGTACTGGCAGGTATATTTCCACAAGACGGTGGTGGCGGCCGAGCAGCTGCTGCTGAAGATCCTGGCCCGCGCCCATCTGCTGGCCCGCGCCGGCAAGGAGCTGTTCACCACTCCTGCCCTGCACTATTTCCTGTACGGAGAGTATCCCTCCCGTGATCCCGGGCATCTGCAGGCAGAGGAAAGGAGAGAGCTACTCGCACATTTTGCCCTGCTGGATGATAATGATATCATTGCCTCTGCCAAAGTATGGTCACAGGAAAATGATGTGGTCCTGGCAGACCTGTGTGATCGCCTCATCAACAGAAAACTGTTCCATGTGGAGATACAAGACCATCCCTTTCCCGGGGAAAAGGTGCGGGAGATCAGAAGACGGATGATGAAAGATACCGGTCTCTCCGAAGAGGATACCGCCAGCTTCGTTTTTACCAATACCATCAGCAATTATGCATATTCCCCGTCGGGACACCAGATCAGGATCCTCAGGAAAGACGGGTCGGTGAAAGACATCACCGAAGTATCGGAGATCATGGACGAGCAGATCATCTCACGCATCGTGGAAAAGCATATTTTCTGTTACCCTAAAGAATATTTATCTGATCAATCATCATAATCTGAAAACAATGGAATATACGGTACAAATGGTCGCAGATTATCTGCAGGGAGAAGTGGAGGGGGACGGCTCCCGGGTGTTGAAAGGGTTCGGCAAGATCGAAGAGGCCAAAGAAGGGGAGCTTACTTTTCTTTCCAACCCTGTCTATACAAAGTTTATTTATACAACTGGCGCTTCGGCCGTGCTGGTCAACCGGGATTTTGTCCCGGACAAACCGGTCGGTGCGGCACTGATACGTGTGGACAATGCCTATGAGGCCCTGGCCCGTCTGCTCAAGCTGGTGGAGGGGGAGAGAAGCATGCCGGAGGGGATCCACCCGATGGCTTTTGTGGATGAGGGGGTGACCACCGGCAAAGAGGTGTATGTAGGCCCTTATGCGGTTGTTGAGAAAGGTGTCTCCCTGGGAGAGAGGGTGCGGATCTATCCGCATGTCTATCTCGGCGAGGGGGTACGTATTGGTGAGGGGACGGTGATCTACCCGGGAGTGAAGATCTACCACGGTTGTGTGATCGGGAAAAACTGTGTGATCCACGCCGGCAGCGTGATCGGTGCCGACGGCTTCGGTTTTGCTCCTACGGGGGAAGAGTATGAGAAGATACCGCAGATCGGCATTGTGGAACTGGAAGATGATGTAGAGATAGGGGCCAATGTCACCATCGACAGGGCTACCATCGGGCGGACACTCATCAAAAAGGGAGTGAAGATCGATAACCTAATTCAGATAGGTCATAATGTAGAGGTGGGAGAACGCACCGTAATGGCGGCCCAGACGGGCATCGCCGGATCAACGAAGATCGGGAAAGATTGTATGTTCGGCGGGCAGGTGGGCATAGCAGGGCATATACAGTTGGCCGACGGCACAAAAGTGGCAGCAAAAACAGGAATACACAGTTCAGTGCGCAAGGAAGGAAGCATCGTGGCCGGGATACCGGCACTTCCTTTTCGTAATTACCAGCGGTCGACCGTTTACTATAAAAGGCTCCCGGAGCTGGCAAA
>CAZYQV010000281.1:0-3560 GCA_964649775.1 uncultured Rikenellaceae bacterium | reverse complement strand
CTCGTAAAAAACTTCCCGGCCCTGGTATTCAATACTGTCTTCCATTTATTATGTTTTTTTAAATCTTCACGAAATTTAAAATGATTCTAAATTTCATTCAAAACATTGATAATTAACTCTATTCTATTATTTTTCTACGGTCAAATTTCCTTTCTGCGCAAATTTAATGAAAGAAGGGAGATTTTATGCTGACGAGCATATTATATGGAAGGCAATGTATTTACATTTGCAACTCGTATTTTTGACGATAGTCTGATTTGTAAACATTTTTAATTATTGGTCTATGAGCAGGTTTTTAGGTTCTTCCGTCTGGAAAAAATTTGTGATGGCCTTGTTGGGGCTCTTTCTGATCCTTTTTCTGCCTGTACATTTGGGGATAAATCTTCTTCTGTTAAGTGATGATCCGGAGCCGTTCAACAAGGCAGCCCATTTTATGGCAACCTTCTGGCTGATCAAGGGATTTGAAGTGGTCCTGCTGGGAGCTTTCCTGTTGCATATTTTTTATGGCATCGTGATCCAGTTGCAGAACTGGAGTTCACGGGGTCTGCAAAAATACAAGATCACCAACTATTCGCAGACCTCCTTTTTCTCCAAGTTCATGATCTGGACAGGTCTGATCGTTCTCATTTTCCTTGTCATACACTTTGTGAACTTTTACCTCATCAAGGTCGGGCTGGTGGAAGGAGATCCCGAGAATTTCTATGGGGTAGCCCATCAACTGTTCACACACCCGGGTTACATTATTTTCTACGAACTCTCTTTCCTGGTCCTGGCTTTCCATCTGGCACATGCTTTCTGGTCGGCATTTCAGACCCTCGGCTGGAGCACCTCCGGCCTCACCCGTGTTTTCAAAGTGGTCGGGAACCTGTATGCCATCTTTATTCCTTTGGGGTTTGCCATTATCCCCCTCATCATTTATTTCTCGAATTGAAAATATCAGTAAAAGGTAAATATCATGGTCAAACTGAATTCTAAAGTACCTGAAGGACCTATCGCAGAAAAGTGGACGAATTACAAGGCTCATCAAAAGCTTGTGAGTCCAAACAACAAGCGCAAGCTGGATATCATCGTGGTAGGGACCGGGCTGGCAGGCGCCTCGGCAGCGGCCAGTCTGGGAGAGCTTGGGTTCAACGTCAGCATTTTCTGTTATCAGGATTCTCCCCGCCGGGCCCATAGTATTGCCGCACAGGGGGGGATCAACGCTGCCAAGAACTACCAGAACGACGGAGACAGCATTTACCGTCTTTTTTATGATACCGTAAAAGGCGGGGATTACCGTTCCCGCGAGGCCAACGTATACCGGCTGGCCGAGGTGAGCAATAATATCATCGACCAATGCGTGGCCCAGGGGGTTCCTTTTGCCCGTGAATATGGAGGACTGCTCACCAACCGTTCTTTCGGCGGGGCACTGGTATCCCGCACTTTTTATGCACGGGGCCAGACAGGCCAGCAACTGTTGCTCGGTGCTTACAGCGCCTTGGAACGCCAGATCGCCAAAGGTACGGTCAAGATGTACAACCGGCGCGAGATGGAAGACCTCGTCATCATCGACGGGAAAGCCCGGGGAATCATCGTCAGAAACCTGATTACCGGCGAACTGGAACGCTATTTCGGTCATGCCGTGGTGCTGGCTACGGGAGGCTACGGCAACGTATATTTCCTCTCCACCAACGCCATGGGTTCCAACGGCAGCGCCGCCTGGCAGGTATACAAAAAAGGCGCCTATTTCGCCAATCCGGCTTATGTACAGATACACCCCACCTGCATCCCCGTTCACGGCGACTACCAGTCGAAACTGACCCTCATGAGCGAGAGTCTCCGTAACGATGGACGCATCTGGGTGCCTAAGAAAAAAGAGGATGCCGAGAGGATCCGTAAAGGTGAGATGAGGCCGAGGGACATCCCCGATGAAGACAGGGATTACTACCTGGAACGCCGTTATCCCGCTTTCGGGAACCTGGTGCCGCGTGACGTGGCCTCACGGGCTGCCAAAGAACGGTGCGACGCCGGGTATGGTGTGGGCCCCACAGGGCTGGCCGTCTACCTTGATTTCAAAGATGCTATCGAACGTCTCGGCCGTGATGTGATCGAAGCCCGTTACGGGAACCTCTTTCAGATGTATGAAAAGATCGTCGACGACAACCCTTACGAGACGCCGATGATGATCTATCCGGCCATCCACTACACCATGGGAGGATTATGGGTCGATTACGAGCTGATGACTACCATCCCCGGCCTGTACGCCATCGGCGAGGTCAATTTCTCCGACCACGGTGCCAACCGCCTCGGGGCTTCGGCGCTGATGCAGGGACTGGCTGACGGTTATTTCGTCCTCCCCTACACCATTCAGAACTATCTGGCCGACGAGATCAGCACCCCGCGCATGTCGACCGACCTGCCCGAATTCAAAGAAGCAGAAGAGGCCGTGAAAGAAAGACTGACACACCTCATGGAGATAGGAGGAAATGAACCTGTGGACAAGTACCACAAGGAGCTGGGTCACATTATGTGGGATTACGTAGGTATGTCCAGAAATGAAAAGGGGCTGAAAGAAGCCATTGAGAAGATCCGGGAAATACGGGAAGCTTTCTGGAAGAACATACGGATCCCGCTTACCATGAATGAGCTGAACACCGAGCTTGAGAAAGCCGACCGCGTGGCCGATTTCCTGGAGCTGGCCGAGCTGATGGCCCTCGATGCCCTCCACCGGAAAGAGTCGGCCGGAGGCCATTTCAGGGAAGAGTATCAGACGGATGAGGGTGAGGCCCTGCGTAACGATGAAGAGTTCATGTATGTCGGTGCATGGGAATACAAGGGAAAGGACAAAGACCCCGAGTTGCACAAAGAACCCCTCAAGTTTGAATACATCAAGGTACAAACAAGGAGTTATAAATAATTTTTTCTGGAATCATTAATCTGGAGATCATGGATTATACACTGAAGATCTGGAGACAAAAGAACAGCCAGGCAAAAGGAAAATTTGTTTCATATAAGATCAGCGGCATCTCTCCCGATGCTTCTTTTCTGGAGATGCTGGACATCCTCAACGACCAGCTGATCGAGAAGGGGGACGATCCGGTTGCCTTCGACAGCGACTGCCGCGAAGGGATCTGCGGCATGTGCAGCCTTTATATCAACGGACGGCCGCACGGACCCGACCAGGGGATCACCGTGTGTCAGATGCACATGCGCAATTTTAAAGACGGCAGTACGATCACCATTGAGCCCTGGCGGGCCAAACCATTCCCCATCATCAAAGACCTGATGGTCGACCGCACGGCTTTTGATGAGATCATCCAGGCAGGAGGTTATATCTCCGTCAATACGGGAGGGGTGCCGGATGCCAATGCCATCCCCATACCCAAGGAAAATGCCGACCTGGCCATGGATGCTGCTGCCTGTATCGGATGCGGAGCCTGCGTAGCCGCCTGTAAGAACGCTTCCGCCATGCTCTTCGTAAGTGCTTCAGTATCCCATTTTGCCCTGCTGCCCCAGGGACGTCTGGAAGCCAAAAAACGTGTGAAAGCCATGATCGCCAAAATGGATGAACTGGGTTTCGG
>CAZYQV010000280.1:0-3542 GCA_964649775.1 uncultured Rikenellaceae bacterium | reverse complement strand
AAAACCCCGTGCGTGGAAGGATAGGTGACCATGAAGGCTGCCAGCCGGTCTTTGTGCTCTTCGGCCAGCCGCGCCAGCGACTCCACGTTGATGTTGCCCCGTTCGTCACAGTCGACCACCACCACCTGCATGCCGGCCATCACGCCGCTGGCAGGGTTGGTGCCGTGGGCCGACGAGGGGATCAGCACCACATCACGCTGTGCCTCACCCCGGTCTTCGAGATAACGCTTGATCACCGTCAGACCCGTATACTCTCCCGCCGCACCCGAGTTGGGCTGGAAGGTGATGCCGGCAAAGCCGGTGATCTTCAGCAGGTCTTCCGACAGCTCGTCGATAAGCTGTTTATATCCCAGCGCCTGCTCTCCCGGCACAAAAGGATGCAACGCTGCAAACTCGGGCCAGCTCACGGGGATCATCTCCGAGGCGGCGTTGAGCTTCATCGTGCAGGAGCCCAGCGAGATCATCGAGTGGGTGAGGGAGATATCCCGGCGCTCCAGTTTTTTCATGTAACGCATCATCTCCGTCTCCGAGCGATAGAGACGGAACACCTGCTGCTGCATGAAGGGAGAGGTGCGCAGGAGGCTCCTGTCAAACCATATCTTCCCCTCTTCCGGCACCAGCGGGGGTATCTCCTTCCCCGCTGCTGCGGCGAACACCTCCATCAGATCCCGCAGGTCGGACGGCAGGGTGGTCTCGTCGAGGCTGAGCATGACGAAGCCCTCGTAGAAATAGTTCAGGTTGATCTCTTTTGCGAGGGCCAGCTCCCGGATCTTCTCTCTCCTGTCGCCGGCGACCCTTATCTTCAGCGTATCGAAGAAAGAGGTATTGACCTGGTCGTAGCCCATTGCCTGCAGTCCTTCGTGCAGTGTTCCCGTGAGTGAATGTATGTTCTCCGCCACGCGTTTCAGTCCTTCGGGACCGCGATAGACGGCATAGAAACCGGCCATGGTGGCCAGGAGGGCCTGGGCTGTGCAGATATTGGAGGTGGCCCGTTCGCGTTTGATATGCTGTTCACGTGTCTGCAGGGCCATGCGCAGGGCGGGCCGGCCCTGTGCGTCGCGTGTGACGCCGATGATCCGTCCCGGCATGTGCCGCTTGTATTCTTCCCTGGCAGCGATATATCCGGCGTGCGGCCCGCCAAAGCCCATCGGCAGGCCCAGGCGCTGCACCGACCCTGTCACCACGTCGGCGCCCCACTCGCCGGGAGGCGTCAGCAACGCCAGGCTGAGGATGTCGGCCACGGCCACCACCGCCACACCGTGTTCATGCACCTGCTCCGTCCAGGAGCGGTGATCACTGACCACCCCGTCGCTGTCGGGGTACTGCACCAGGGCGCCGAAGAAACCTTCTCCCGGCACCGTCTCTCTCCACGACCCCGTGACCAGCTCGATGCCCCGGGCCTCCGCCCTGGTACGCAGGATGGCCAGCGTCTGGGGGAAGACTTTCTCATCCACGAAAAAACGCAGCACGTTCTCCTTCACCTGTTTCCGGGAACGGGCATGGAAAAGCATCAGCATCGCCTCGGCAGCCGAGGTGCCCTCATCCAGCAAAGAGGAGTTGGCCAGCGGCAGTCCCGTCAGCTCGATGACCGCAGTCTGGAAATTGAGCAGCGCCTCGAGCCGTCCCTGTGAGATCTCCGCCTGGTAAGGGGTGTAAGAGGTGTACCACGCCGGGTTCTCCAGGATGTTGCGCTGCACCACCGGCGGGAACAACGTATTGTAATACCCCATGCCGATGTACGAACGGAAAAGTTTATTGCGGGAGGCGATCTCCTTGACATAACGCTGATACTCCGCCTCCGTCATGGGGGTGATCTCCGGGAACTCTTTCAGTCGTATGTCTGCGGGAATGACTTTGTCTATCAATGTGTCGAGGGACTCCTCTCCGATGACCTGCAACATCTCTTCAATGTCCGGGTCACGCGGACCGATATGACGGTCCATAAAATGTTCTGTTTTCATCCAATGATCTTTAGGTGTATGTGCCGTGCCAAAAATAGGAAAAGGCGGCGGCAAAAAAAACCGCAAAAATCAGTTTAAGAACATATTTGGAAGCCTGAAGCCTGTACAGCAGAGAAGCTCCCCGTTCCACTCGATCTTTCTCAGAGAAAATCCAGGAAAGGATTGGTCCGGGCTTCGTTTTCGAGGGTGGTCTCCGGGCCGTGACCCGGGAATACGATGGTGCCGGGATCGAGGCGTTTGATGATCTTCTCTGCGATGCTGTTGACCAGCAGGTCATAGTCGCCGCCGGGCAGGTCGGTACGGCCTATGCTGCCGTTGAAGAGGATATCGCCCGAAAAGAGCAGTCTTGTCGCAGAATGGAAGAAGGCTACGCCTCCCGGCGAGTGGCCCGGCAGATGGATCACCTGCAGCGAAGTATCACCGAAGAGCACCTCTTCTTCCGGCAGATCCTGGACGGGTGGCAGCTCTTTCACCGGGAAGGAGAAGATCTCCCCCTGTGAGGGCACGCTCTCGTACACCTCCCTGTCGGCGGGATGCAGCAGGGGAGAGAGTCCGAACTCGCGAAAAAAGAAAGGTGTCCCGCATACATGATCAAGATGGGCATGTGTCAGCAGCACGTGTACGGGCTGCAGTTTTTTTTCGCGGATAAAATTCATGATCTCGTGCTCCTCTTCCGGAGTATAACACCCCGGGTCGATGATCACGCAGACCCCCTGGCCGTCATAAACCACATACGTGTTCTCCATGAAAGGGTTGAACACAAATTTCTTCACCTCAACCGATTGTCTCATGATGTGCTGCCGTTGTCGTTGTTGCTCGTCCCTTTCATCATCGGCACGAACACGAAATACCCATGGCGTGTGACCTCCACATCGTCTTTGGCATGTTTCACCACACGTGTCATCTCCTGTGTGTCGCTGCCTCCCACGGGAGCCACCAGGATACCTCCTGTCCTGAGCTGACGTATGAGCGTCTCCGGCACCTCGGGGGCGGCAGCGGTGATGAGTATCTTGTCAAAAGGCGCGAAGGCAGGCAGTCCCTCATAGCCGTCGCCATAGAAAAAACGGGGATGGTAGCCCAGCCGTGTGAGCAGCGCCTGGGCGTTGAGGAACAGCTCTTTCTGGCGCTCGATGGTGAAGACACGCGCTCCCATCTCCAGCAGGATGGCCGCCTGATAGCCCGACCCTGTGCCTATCTCCAGCACCTTATCGCCCTTCTGTATGTCCAGCAGGGAGGTCTGGAAAGCCACCGTATAGGGCTGTGAGATCGTCTGTCCCGCACCGATGGGGAAGGCCTGGTCCTTGTAGGCGAACTCCAGAAAACCCGAGGCCATGAACAGATGCCGCGGCACCTTGTTGATAGCCTCCAGCACGCCGCTGACCTTGCTTTGGGCGATCAACGGAACGCCGAGCAAGGATTTAACCGTCACACCGATAGATTGCCCGGTTTTGCTGAAATGGCGTTTATCTTTCTGGGCATCGTTGATGATGATGGGCTGGCGATGCCGGACTATCCACCCTGCAATGGAGTTTTCTGCGGGCACTTCGGCCCCTTTCATGTGGATATCAAAGTTAGTTGCTG
>CAZYQV010000279.1:0-6695 GCA_964649775.1 uncultured Rikenellaceae bacterium | reverse complement strand
CGACACAGATAGACAAGGAAACAGAAAAGAAAAAAAGGCCATGAATGATCGTGGCCTTTTTTTGTATCTTTATCTTTCCGGAAGAACGAATATGGAAGAGAGAATGAAAAAGATGGAAGAGGGCTTGCGGAAGATGAAGCTTCCCGGCATGAAAGCCTGGTACCTGCGTCTCGACCGTTTCATGAACATGACGGAGAACCTGCTGGCGCAGGAGGATTGCCGTGTATGCAAAGAGCTGGCAGGGGAGGTATACGAGTTGGCCGGGATGAAGGTGGAGACCCGCGCGGAGGCAGAACGGTTCGAGATGCAGTACGTATCCCTGACACAACGCATCTCCGCCCACCTGAAGGAGGAGCACGGCTACCGTCTGCCCAACCATTACCTGTCGCTGTATACCGTGATCTTCATGATCGTCGGGACGACGGCCGGCCTGCTGGCCGTTTTCCTGGGACGCTCTGCCGGCCTCGGCACATGGAGCTGGCAGCTGGGCGGCCTGGTGGGCTTTGTGGCAGGGCTGGCAACGGGAAGGGTGCTGGGGAACCGCAAGGATAAAGAGATGAGCCGGGACGGGAAGAGGATGTATGAGGGGTGAGGTCGAAGGGGTCGAAGGGGTCAAAAGGGTTGGACACAGAGCCTGGAGAAGGATGAACGATGAATGTCGGAATAATAAAAACAATGTCATGAAAAAAATCGGTTTTCTTTTCGGGGTGGTGACCGTGATGCTGACGGTTTCCTGTCGCCATGAGCAGCTGCAATATCCTGAGGCACGCAGGTGTGATCAGACGGATGAATATTTCGGGACGAAGGTGCCTGATCCGTACCGTTGGCTGGAGAATGATACTTCGAAAGAGACGGAAGCATGGGTCAGGGCTGAGAATGAAGTCACTTTCGGTTACCTGGAGAAGATCCCTTACCGGGAGAAGATAAAGAAACGTCTTGAGGAGCTGTGGAACTACCCGAAGATGGGGGTTCCGTGGAAGGAGGGAGGATATTATTTCTTCTCGAAGAACGACGGTCTTCAGAACCAGAGTGTTTACTACATGATGAAGACGCTGGAGGACGAGCCGGTGGTGATCCTCGACCCCAACCGGCTCTCTGAGGATGGCACGGTGGCCCTTAGCAACTTTGCGGTATCACACGACGGCAGGTACCTGGGCTACGGCATCTCCCGTGCCGGTTCCGACTGGCAGGAGTTTTTTGTCAAGGATCTGGCCACGGGGGAAGATCTTCCCGATCATCTGCAATGGATCAAGTTTTCCGGACTGGCATGGTACAAAGACGGCTTTTTCTACAGCCGTTATCAGAAGCCTGCGGAGGGACAGGAGCTGGTGGCAGCCAACCGCAACAGCCGCGTCTACTACCATCGGGCAGGCACCTCCCAGGAGGAGGACCGGCTGGTGTATGAGGATCCGGACCATCCCGACTGGAGTTTTTCTCCTTCGGTGACGCGTGACCAGCGTTTTCTGATCATTACGGTGACGCACTCGACCAGCGGCAATGCTTTGTATCTGAAAGACCTGGAGAAAAAAAATGCTCCTTTTGTCAGGCTGGTGGACAATTTCGATCACGATTACTGGGTGACGGGACATTACGGGGGAGGGCTGCTGATCATGACCAACGAGGGGGCGCCCCGTTACCGGCTGCTGGTGGTGCAGGACGACAAGCCGTCGTTAAAGTATGCCACGGAGATCCTGCCGGAAAACAAGCAGGAGGTGTTGCGTGGGGTGACGCTGGGCGGTGGCAGGCTTATAGCGGAGTATATGAAAGATGCCCGGTCGGTGGTGAGGGTGTATGAGCCCGACGGCACCTTCCTCCACGAGGTGACCCTCCCCGGTCCGGGTACCGTGGGAGGCTTCAGCGCCGAGCCGGAGGATACCACCGCCTTCTATGGGTTTACCTCCTTTACCTTTCCCTCGGTGGTATACCGTTACAATATCGCCACCAACACCTCAGCGGTCTGGTTCAAGCCCGACATCGATTTTGATTTTGATAATTACGTGACGAAGCAGGTTTTTTACCGCAGCAAAGACAGTACCCTGATCCCCATGTTCATTGTCCACCGCAAGGACCTGCAGCTCAATGGCAGGAACCCTGCTCTTTTGTACGGTTATGGCGGCTTTAATATCAGTCTCACGCCCTCCTTCAGCATCACGCGTCTGGTGTGGCTGGAGAACGGTGGTGTGTATGCCATGGCCAACCTGCGGGGTGGCGGAGAGTATGGCGAGACATGGCATCAGGCGGGGACGAAGATGCACAAGCAGAATGTTTTTGATGATTTCATCGCTGCTGCGGAATATCTCATAGAGAAAAAGTACACCTCTCCGCGTTATCTGGCCATCCAGGGCGGCTCTAACGGCGGTCTGCTCATCGGTGCGGTGGTCAACCAGCGGCCCGACCTGTTCAGGGTGGCGCTGCCGGCCGTGGGGGTGATGGATATGCTGCGGTATCATAAGTTCACCATCGGGAGATACTGGGCGGCCGACTACGGCACGAGCGGGGACTCAAAAGAGATGTTTGAGTATCTGTACGGTTATTCGCCACTGCACAACATACGGCCTGGGAAGGAATACCCTGCGATGCTGATCACTACGGCCGATCATGATGACCGGGTGGTGCCGGCACACAGTTTCAAATATGCCGCCACCCTGCAGGCCACCTACAAGGGGAAGAACCCTGTGCTGATCAGGATAGAGACAAAGGCCGGCCATGGCGGGGGCAAGCCTACCTCCAAACGCATCGAGGAGGCGGCCGATGCTTACTCATTTATCTTTTACAATATGGGGATCACTCCCCGGTACTGATTGCGTGGATGAGGTACAGCTATCTGGTCATAGAGGGCAATATAGGGGTGGGGAAGACGACCCTGGCCACGCGCATCGCTGAGGATTACGGGGCGCGGCTGATCCTCGAGCAGTTTGAGGACAATCCTTTCCTGGCGAAATTTTATGCCGATCCCGGGCGGTATGCTTTTCCTGTGGAGATGTCCTTCCTGGCCGAGCGTTACAACCAGCTGAAGAAAGAGCTGGCTCATCCCGAACTGTTCAGCTCTTTCACGGTGGCGGATTATTATTTCACCAAATCGCTGATCTTTGCCGGCAACAACCTGGAAAAAGATGAATACCGTCTTTACCGCAGCATCTTTATGATCATGTATCAGTCCCTGCCCCGTCCCGATCTGTATGTATACCTGCATGCGCCTGTGGAGCGCCTGCTGACCAACATTTCGCTGCGCGGCAGGGATTATGAGAAGCACATCACCGCGGAGTATCTGAGAAAAATACAGGAGGGTTATTTTGAGAGTTTCCGGCACGAGAAAGAGATGCCTGTGGTGGTGGTGGATATAAGCGATCTGGACTTTGTAAAGAATGAAGGGGATTATAAAAAGTTAAAAGAAATCATTTTCGGACAGGACCACAGGAGGGGAATCACAAGAATAAAGGCATGAAAAAGAGGTTCCCGGACAGGTGGCGGGCCGGCAGGTAAGGTTTACTTTTTTTGTAAAAATTGGCTGTAATATTTTTTTTTTTTGCAAAACATAGTAGTTTTGTGAATTACAAGTAACTTAGAAAAGAAATTAATAGTAGTATCTAAAGTGTAAACCAAATATTCACAGATCATGAAACGAATAATTTATGTATCTCTTATTGTTTTGTCTGCAGTTGCGCTGAGCAGTTGTGGAGGCCTTAACAAAATGAAAAAGGAAGCTCCCAATGTGAGCTATCAGGTAAACCCGAGTCCTCTTGAGGAGCATGCCGGCCAGGTGGCCATGACCATTACGGGTCAGTTCCCTGAGAAGTATTTCAACAAGAAAGCCGTTGTGACGGCTACTCCCGTCCTCGTGTATGAGGGTGGTGAGACTGCTTTCGAGTCGGTGACGCTTCAGGGTGAGAGTGTGCAGGAGAACAATAAGGTCATCAGCTATGCCGGTGGTAAGTTCACCTACAACGGCAAGATCGAATTCACGGATGACATGCGCCGTTCGCAGCTGATGTTACGTGCTACGGCCACGCTCAAGAGCAAGTCGCTGGATTTCGATCCCGTCAAGCTGGCCGACGGAGTGATCGCCACACCCACACTGGTGAAGACGAAGCCGCATCCCGTGCTCATGCCCGACAAGTATCAGCGTATTGTCCCCGAGACCAAAGAAGCGGATATCAAGTTTGTCATCAACCGTTACAACCTGCGTAACTCCCAGCTGAAGAAAGAGGATGTGACGAACCTTCTGAACTTTGTGAAAGATGTGGCACAGGCTCCCAACCTGGAGTTTACGGGCAGTGAGATCCACGGTTATGCCTCTCCCGACGGTCCGCTGGATTTCAACGACAAGCTGAGTAAGAAACGTGCCGGCGTGGTGGACAAGTATATGGGCAAGAAATTCAAAAAAGCCAAGGTGGTGGAAGATGTTTCCAAAATTCAGGAGCACTCCACGGCAGAAGACTGGGCCGGCTTTAAGCAGCTGGTGCAGGCTTCCGACCTCAAAGACAAAGATCTTATCCTGCGTGTGCTCTCCATGTACTCCGATCCCGAGGTGCGTGAGAAAGAGATCAAAAACATGGCTGCTGCTTACGAAGAGCTGAAGAGCGACATCCTGCCGCAGCTCCGTCGTTCGGTCATCCGTGTCAACGTGAACAAGATCGGCTTCTCTGATGAGGAGATCCTGAAGTATATGGACAGCAATCCTGACACCCTGGGCATTGAAGCCATGTTGCATGCCGGCGCCCTGACGGATGATCCCGCTACACAGCTTAAGTATTACAAGACGGCTTTTGAGAAATATCCCACCTGCATACGTGCCATCAACAATATCGGTGCTGTATACCTGAAGATGGGGAAAGCGGACGAAGCCGAGCAGGCACTCAAGCAGGCCGAGCAGATGAAAGCTGTCGACCCGGTCAAAACCAATCTGGGATGGGTCGAGCTGATGAAAGGCAACAAAGACAAGGCAGAAGAGTATTTTACCTCCGTACAGAAACCCACGGATGAGTCTAACTTCGGCCTTGGCACCATCGCCATCATGAACGGCAAATATCAGGATGCCGTCAACTATTTTGGTACGCAGAAAGGTTTCAATGCTGCCCTGGCCCAGTTGCTCAACGGCAATGCCCAGGCAGCCAAAAACGTCCTCGACGGCATTGACCACAGCTGCCAGTGGAAAGAGTATCTCTATGCAGTGGTAGGAGCCCGTCTGGGTGATGAGAACATGGTGATGGACCACCTGAAGAAGTCGGTCGAGAAAGACGCCAAGATGAAAGATCTGGCCAGGACCGATATGGAGTTTGCAAAATACTTTGAGAACGAGCAGTTCAAAGCGATCGTTCAGTAAAAGGAAAATACTGATAAGGAAAAGAGCGGCCGGCAGGTCGCTCTTTTTTTTTTTACCGTGTTTTCATGAAAAGATCCCAGAGGACGATGCCGGCACTGACGGAGATATTGAATGAATGTTTGGTGCCGAACTGCGGGATCTCGATACAGTGGTCACTCATGTTGACGACCTCCTGGCTGACGCCTTTGATCTCATGGCCGAAGATGAGGGCGTAGTGCATGCCTTTTTCCGGCCGGAAACGGTCGAGGGAGATGCTCCCTTCTGCCTGTTCGATCGCCAGGATGTGATATCCTTTTTCCCTGAGATGAAGAACGGCCTCGCGGGTATCTTCGAAATACCTCCAGGGGACCGACTCCGTGGCACCCAGGGCTGTCTTCCGTATGTCGCGGTGGGGAGGCGTGGCGGTGATGCCGCAGAGGATCACCTCCTCGGCCAGGAAACCGTCGGCCGTACGGAAAATGGAGCCGATATTGTTGAGGCTGCGGACGTTGTCCAGCACGATGGTGACGGGGAATTTCCCGGCCTTCCTGTACTCTTCCACACTTTTCCTGCCCAGTTCTTCGTTCAGCAGTTTACGGAAACGGTTGTCGTCCATGAACACTCAGTTTTTCGGACAAAAATACATATATTCCCCGAACTGGCGGAAGCAGGAAAAAGAGAGGTTGAAAAACATCTTTGATATGTGTCTTAAAAAGCTTATTTTTGGGCTTCAAATTCTAAAACAACGAGCAATGAACATTCATGAATATCAGGGAAAAAATATCCTGAAAGGTTTCGGGGTAGCTATCCAGGAAGGCATTGTCGCCACCACTCCCGAGAAGGCGGTGGATGCAGCCAAAGAGTTGACGCGGCAGACGGGTACGAAGATGTGGGTCATCAAGGCACAGATCCATGCCGGAGGAAGAGGCAAAGGAGGCGGTGTCAAGCTGGCCAAAAGCATCGATGAGGTGAAGGAGCTGGCCAAGAAGATGATCGGCATGACGCTGGTGACGCACCAGACAGGCCCTGAAGGAAAGGTGGTGCACAAGGTGCTGGTGGCAGAGGATGTATATTATCCCGGGGATTCGGAGATCAAGGAGTACTATATGAGTGTTCTGCTCAACCGCAAAACGGGGAGGAATGTGATCATGTATTCCACCGAAGGGGGTATGGACATTGAGACGGTGGCCGATCAGACGCCGCATCTCATCTTCCGTGAGGAGGTGGATCCGTCGGTGGGGCTCCTCGGCTGCCAGGCCCGGCGCATTGCTTTTAACCTGGGACTCTCGGGCAAGGCTTTCAAGGAGATGGTGAAGTTTGTCTCGGCGTTGTACCATGCGTATGAGAAGACGGACAGCTCGTTGTTTGAGATCAACCCGGTGCTGAAGACGTC